>DASTBI010000253.1 GCA_035712145.1 Candidatus Eisenbacteria bacterium
AAAGCGGTCCGCCAGTGACGCGAGCCGCGTGACGGGAGAGACGCGAGGATGAGAACCGACGTCAAGACCGAGGAACGAGCCGGCGGCGAGTCCGCACGACCGGCCCCGAGCCCGCGGCCGATGCGTGAGGAGGATCTGCTGCGGTTCGTCTGGGATGCCGATCCGCAGATCTCTCCCGATGGCGGGCGCGTGGCGTTCACCCGCGTCTGGGTGGACGCCGAAGCGGACGAATACCGCACCCAGGTGTGGATCGCGGGGTCGGGCACGGAGGCGCGCCCGTGGACGTCGGGTCTCTACGATTCCCAGCCGCGCTGGTCGCCCGACGGCCGCTGGCTCGCCTTCGTGCGCAAGAGCGAATCGGGGAAGCCGGGGCAGATCCACCTGCTGCCGACGGGGGGCGGCGAAGCCACACGGCTCACCACGCTCGAAGGCGGCGCCGCGGAGCCGGCGTGGTCGCCCGACGGCAGCCGTCTCGTGTTCGTGAGCCCGCACAACCCGGTGCTCGATGCTCCGGATCACAAGAAACCCAAGAACGAGCCGGCCCGCGTGATCACCAAGCCCGTGTTCCGTGAGAACGATCTGGGCTTCCACGACGAGCAGCGCAAGGATCACCTGTGGATCGTCGAGCGCGAGAGTCGCGCGGTGCGCGCGCTGACGACGGGACTCCACGCGGAGAGCGGGCCACGCTGGTCGCGTGACGGGCGCTCGATCTATTTCGTCTCCGATCGGCGCGAAGAGCCGTGGTTCGGTCCCGAGGAGAGCAAGCTCTGGGCGGTGCCGCCCGATGTCGAGACGCCGACCGAGGGCGACGCCATGAAGCTCGTCGTCGACGCTCCGGGCGGAATCATGGCGTGGACGGAGGGACTGGACGGAACCATCGCGTTCATCACCACCCGCTTCGACGGGCCGCGCAGCTACGAGCAGCCGGAGCTCTGGCTGGCGCGCGGGCAGGGGCCGCGCCGCGAGCTCTTGCGGCTCGCCTCCGGCTACGACTTCCCGTTTGCCGAGGCGATCAACTCCGATCAGCATCCGCCACGCGGCGGAGGCGCCTGCCCGCTGGCCCTGCTCGACTCCGAGGTGGTGACCCGGGTCGGCAAGCATGGATCGTCGCTGATGGTGCGGGTGTGCGGGGAAGAGGTCACCGAGCTGACGGCCGCGGGGCAGGACGTGATCGCCGGCACCGTGAGCGCCGATGGCAAGCGCTGGGCGCTCACGATCGGGAACCCATCCTCGCCCTGCGTCCTCTACGTCTTCGATCCCGGCACGCGAGCGCTGGAGGTTCTCCATCGGCCGAATCCGTGGCTCTCCGAGATCGCGCTCGGCGAGGTCGAGGAGCTCTGGTATCCGTCGTTCGACGGCACCCGCATCCAGGCGTGGCTGGTGAAGCCGGTGACCCCGCGCGAAGGCGAGCGCGCGCCGCTGGTGCTGGAGATCCATGGCGGGCCGCACACCGCGTACGGGTTCGGCTTCTTCCACGAGTTCCACGTTCTGGCGGGAGCGGGCTACTCCGTGCTCTGCACCAACCCGCGCGGCAGCACCACCTACGGCCAGGCGTTCGCGAACGTGATCCAGTACCGCTTCCCGGACGAGGACGCACGCGACCTGATGGCGGGCGTCGACCATCTCATCGAGCAAGGTCGCGCCGACGCCGATCGGCTCGGCGTCACCGGTGGGAGCGGCGGAGGCCTCCTGACCAACTGGCTCGTCGCCCAGACGCCGCGGTTCAAGGCGGCGGTGACCCAGCGCTGCGTCTCCGACTGGGCGGCGTTCTACTACAGCGCGGACTTCGCGATGTTCACGCCGTTCTGGTTCCGCAAGCCGCCCTTCGAGGACCCGGAGGACTATCGCGATCGCTCGCCGATCACCTTCGCCTCGCGGATCACCACGCCGCTGATGGTGATCCACAGCGAGGAGGACTGGCGCACCCCGATCGGCCAGGGCGAAGCGATGTTCCGCGCGCTCAAGCAGCAGCGGAAGCCCACGGTGATGATCCGCTTCCCCGGCGAGAGCCACGAGCTCTCGCGCAGCGGCGCGCCGTCGCGCCGGGTGCAGAACCAGCAGCACATCCGCCGCTGGTTCGACCGCTGGCTGCTCAACAAGCCGGCGCCGGAGTACGGCGTGTGAAGTGATGCGGCTCGACCCGGGAGCCATCGGCCTCAGCGGTTGGCTCTTCCTCTTCTTCCACGGCACCTACATCCCGTGGAAGGCGTGGAGGACCAAG
>DASTBI010000254.1 GCA_035712145.1 Candidatus Eisenbacteria bacterium
CACGGGCGCGATACACCTCGCCCATGCCGCCGTGACCGAGCGGAGCGGAGATCTCGTAGGGTCCGAGCCGAGCGCCGGCGGCCAGAGGCATGCCGGGAACCTACCTCAGTCGTGGGCGGCGGTTCGAGCGGAACGCCGGCGCGGTAGCATGCTGGGGGACACAACTCGGCACGCATCCATACCGGAGGATCCATGGGACTTGCAGCTGCAGTGGGCGCGGCTTCCAATCATCCTGCGTGCGGTGATCGTCGGATCTTTCGTGATGAGCATGGCCACCGTCCCTGCGGCAGTCTCTTGAGAGTCAACTTCGCGCTCGCGCCTTCGGTTCCCGTGGTCGGTCCCGCTGGTTGCCATCTATCTGTGGCTCTATTGGCGCTACTTGCGGGGGGAAGGGTGGCCTCAGTCCACAGCTGAGTCTCGGCGAACCAATCTTCGTGCTCACTCCCTGCCCGGTCGCGTCTGGCGATGGTCGCTTCTGGCGGGCGGCCTCGGGTGGGCGAGTGTTCTGGTACTTCGAATCATCATCGATTCCATCTTCGGGCTGCCGCGGGAGTCGCTGTCCAGCTGTACGACCTCGTGGCCATCCGGTACCCGGCGCTACGGCCACCCCGGGAGGTGGCCGTAGGAAACCGAAGCTGCAGTCAGGACCTGTCGGTCACGGGACGAGAGCCGCCCGCGCAGCCAGGGTGTGGCCCCCCTGCGTCAGACGGATCACGTAGACACCGGCGGGCAGGCGCGAGCCGCCGAGCTCGATCACGTGCCAGCCCGCACCCAGCCCGTCCACGCGCCGCTCCGCAACCTGACGGCCAGTCACGTCGAACAGCGACAAAGTCGCGGCCGAGTTGTTCCGGAGGCTGAAGCTCACGCGCAGCACATCCTTCGCTGGGTTGGGAAAGACGCCACGCAGCGCGAACGCGACCGACCCGCCATTTCCCACGCCCACCGTCCCGGTGATCCGGAATGCCTCGCTCTCGCCCAGCACGCCAGCCATCAGGGCGCCCTCGGCGTCCGCAGACTCGACCAGAACGATCGCGACCTTCGCGGCGTCGGTTGCTTCCGCCGGCACCGTCCACTCGTAGCTGCCGGTGTTCGGCAGACCGTCGGCCGCCAACGTCCAGTGGCTCCCGCCGTCGCTCGAGTAGTAGAGGGCGACGGACTCGGCGGTCACGCCGCTCGGAACCTCCCACATGACCTGCGTTACACCGCCCGAGCTCAGCACGCTGCCGGCGGTGGGCGCCGTGATGGCGGCCTGGCGAACGCGCACGTCGTCAGTGCCCGCGAAGGAGCGGCCGCCGATCGTGCCCGTGATCTCGACCGGGACCTGGTCCCCCTCGGTCAAGACGAGCTGCACCGCCAGCCGGTCGAACTTCACCATCAGGTCCGGAATCCCGTCGAAGTCGTAGTCACCCAGCTCGCTCGGGGCCGACGGATCGACGGGCACCAAGCCATTGAGGAGAACGGACGACACGTCGATGTCGCTCGCCATGTAGGGAGCGGGCGGCTCGACGTACCCGGTCACCCACACCCCCCTGGACGTGAGGTTGAGCGTCCCGGGAGCGAAGTCGAACTCGACTGGCACCGGGGGCATGGCAAACGACAGATTGTCGTAGAACACTCCGGAGCCCACGTAGTTCGACGCCGTATTGGCGAAGCCGAACTGCAAGATCTGACCGACCAGGCTGGGCCCGATCGAGATCGCGATCGAATTGGTGCTCCAGGTCGTGGGCAGGTTCGTCGTGTCGAACGTGATGAAGTTCGTCATCGCGTAGCCGTTGTTGGGGTCGAGCGTCTTGATGAACGCCAGCGCGGTCGATGGCGGCATCAGATTCCCCAGCTTGGCGTCGAACCGGAACACCCACGTATTGCCGACGTCCGGGGCGCCGATCGTCTGCTGCTGGAAGACGTTTGCTTCGATCTGGAACCCTGCCGCGTGATGCCCGTTGTTGTAGTCGTTATAGACGACGAGTTGCTGGACGCCTTGGTCGGTGCTCCCCTGGCCGATGTCGATCCCGGAAAAGCCGGGCCCCCCGTTGGGCGCGGGGAACGGACCGTAGCCGTAGTAGTACGTCGAGTGATCCGGGCTGAACACATTCGCGAACACGAGCCAGCCGTTGCCGGCGAGGGCTCCCGGATCCGACTGCACCAGGCCTTCGAAAGTTTGCGCGTAGGGGGACAGATCGGCGCGTCCTACGGCCGGTGCGAGGAGCAGGACGGCCGCCGTCAGGACTTGGATGGTGGGGAGTCTCATGAGATCACCCTCCGATGGAGTGCATGGTGAAACGAAAATCAACTGGCCCAGCAGCGCCAGGTTCGGGTTCCCGGCCGACCACTCACTCTTGCAACGAGATCCTAGACTATGTTCGGTTACCGCACAAAGTAAAAACAAGCTCCCGGCGATTCTGGACCGCCAGGACTGGCTGGCACAGGCATTGACTTTCGAGACTTTCCGGCGCACTGTTTGTTCGATAGTCAAACAAAGCGGGCCCGGCGCCCGAACGAAGTGGTCCCGGGGGGAGGCGCCCCTGTGGGCCAGGGGTGGCTCAACCATGTTTCCATGGACCATGGGTTCGGAGGCTCGATGTCTTCTGTCGCTGGACGACTAGCCGCCCTTTCGGCCCTCCTCATGATGGTGAACGCCTGCTCCAAGCACGAAGGCATCCTGGCCCCTTCCATCAAGGATCCCGTGGTGTTCGACGACGAATTCGGCGAGGGCGTCGACTACCGGGCGTTCGCCGGGTCCAAGTTCGACGCGGTGGACCAGGACACCAGCGCCGCCAACCGGTACGACGGCACGGCCTCCCTCAAGGTGACGGTGCCTCCCGCCGGCACCCCCAACCAGTGGGGGGCGGGCGGTACCTTCGCGACCACCCGCAAGCGCGACCTCTCGGTCTTCAATGCGCTGAGCTTCTGGGCCAAGGCGGACCACCCGATCACGCTGGACAAGGCGGGATTGGGCATCGACGCCACATGGGGCACCACCTACGAGGCGTGGACACTGAATCTGCCGATCGGAGTGACTTGGGCGAAGTATGTCGTTCCGATTCCGTTCCCGGAGCGTCTGACCGACGAAGGCGGCCTGTTCTACTTCGCCGAGGGGCCCGAGAACGGCCTCGGCAGCACGATCTGGTTGGATGACGTGATGTTCGAGTACCTGGACACGGTCACCAACCCGCGACCCCAGATTCCGACCGAGACAAGGACCCCATACGTGGGGGTGCCCTTCGAGGTGACCGGTACGCAGGTGACCTTCGCCGTGAGCGGGGTCGACCGGGTGGTTGGATGTGGCCCAGCCTATTTCACGTTCCTCTCCGACAACGAGGCGGTCGCCAAGGGCGGCGAAGGCGTGGTCAGCATCGTGGGATCTGGGGACGCCATCATCACCGCGAAGCGTGGGACCTTGGTCGCGAACGGGGCGATCACGGTGCACGCCAAGGCCGCGCCGCTCTCGGCCCCTCCTCGCCCCACGTTGCCGGTCGCCAACGTGATTTCGCTGCTCACGATGGTCTATCCCAACGTGACGGTGGACCAGTGGTCCACGAGCTGGGATTTTGCCGAGGTCTCCGACGTCACGATCGGCGGCGACAACATGAAGCTGTACACGATCACGTCCTATGCGGCGGCCGACTTCTCCGGCCACCTGATCGACGCCTCGGCGATGACCGCTTTCCATATGGACGTGTGGGTGCCGAGTGGCAACGTCTTCAAGGTGAAGTTGGTCGACTTCGGCGCCAACGGCCTTTTCGGTGGCGGTGATGACAGCGAACACGAGCTGATGTTCACCGCGGGCAGCACGCCGGCGCTCCAGCCTGGGCAATGGACCCATCTCGAGCTGCCTCTGTCCTCGTTCATCGGACTCGTGAACCGCGCGCACCTCGCACAGCTGATCCTCTCCGGGGACGTGGGCACTGCCTTCGTCGATAACATCTACTTCCACAAGTGAGGATGAGCGGATGACGAGTTACCAGATCGCGTCGCGTCGCCGGCCGCGCCGAAAGGGCGCCAAGGCACATCCGGCCAGGCCGCGACCTCTGGCGGACGCGGTGCTCAACCTGATCTGGCAGGAGCGTCACATTTCGCGCGCCGAGATCGCGCGCCGGACCGCGCTTTCGCGCTCGACGGTATCGGAGATCGTGGACGCGCTGCTGACGACCGGGATGGTGGTCGATGCGGGCCCGGGTGAGTCGCTCGGTGGACGGCGGCCGATCATGCTGCATTTCCGAGACGACGCGTGCTGCATCCTCGGCGTCGAGATGAGCGGCTCCCATGTGGCGGTGGTGCTCACCGACCTGCGGGGTCGGGTGCTGGACTGGGAACTCCGCGACCACCCGGTGCGCTCCGACCCCGCAGGGACGCGGGCGCTGATCACGGAGCTGTGCGCGACCGCGCTGCGGGCGCGCAAGGGCGGCGCCCGTAGACTCGTCGGGATCGGGGTCGGGGTGCCGAGTCCGGTGGACCCGCGGAATCCGTTCGCACTCTCCGAAGTGGTGCTTCCGGAGTGGCGCGGGACGAGTGGGATCGAGAAGCTGCGCGAGCGTTTCGGCGTCCCGGTGATGGTGGACAACGACGCCAATCTGGGCGCATTGGCTGAGCAATGGTGGGGGGCGGGCCGCGGGATCTCGGAATTCGCCTATGTGAAGGTGGGCACCGGAGTGGGCTCGGGGCATGTGATACACGGCGAGCTGTATCGCGGCGCCACCGGCTTCGCCGGTGAGATCGGCCATCTGTCACTGGACCCGGATGGCGAGATGTGCGTGTGCGGGCTCAGGGGATGTCTCGTGCTGTTGGTAGGCTCGCAGGCCCTGGTCAGGCGTGCGAAGGAACTCCGCGAGGCAGAGGCAACAGGAATGCTGGTTGGAGAGATCACGATGACGACGCTCGAGGCCGCTGCCTTGGCGGGCGACCCGCTGGCGATGCGTGTCACGCGAGAGGCGGCCGAGCACTTGGGCGTCGCAGTCGCCGGAATGCTCAACTTGATGAATCCCTCCGTGGTGATCGTCGGTGGCGGTATCACGACACTCGGGGACCGGTTCTTGGATCCGCTGCGCGAGACGGTGCGCATGCGGACTCGCGTGAGCGGCGGCGTGGGCCCGTCGATCGTGATGAGCGGGCTCGGGCCACGCTCGGTGGCGGTGGGCGCGGCGACTCTGGTGCTCAAGGAAGCGCTGGCCAACCCGCGGATGTTCCCGGCGCCGGGGGCACATTAGGGACGCCATGGGACGGCTTCCCGCGCTCGCGACCTTGTGCTTCGCCGCGCTGGCGCTTTCAGGATGCGGCGACAGCCCCGTGGGGGTCCCGCCCACCGGCGCCCCGAATGGCGGTGGAGTGGGTGGAGGCACCGTGGGCGACTTGATCTGGTCCGACGAATTCGACGGCCCGGGGGGCACGCCACCCGATTCCACCCGATGGACGCACGACATCGGAACCGATTGGGGCAATTCCCAGCTCGAGTACGATACGGCCCGCCCGATCAACGTCTCGCACGATGGGCAGGGACATCTGGCGATCACGGCGCACCGCGAGGAATACAACGGCTCTTCCTTCACCTCGGGCCGCATCACCACGCGCGGCCGCTACGGACAGACCCGGGGACGGTTCGAGGCACGCATACGGATGCCCGTTGGACGCGGCCTGTGGCCGGCCTTCTGGCTGCTGGGCTCCGACGTGGCATCCGTGGGATGGCCGGCCTGTGGCGAGATCGACATCATGGAGTACCGGGGCCAGCAGCCCGCCGTGGTTCATGGATCGCTGCACGGGCCGGGGTACTCGGGTGGCCAGGCACTCACGCGCGCGTTCACCCTTCCGAGCGGAGGGTTCAACGATGGCTTCCACGTGTTCGCGGTGCAGTGGGAGACAAATCAGATCTCCTACGAAGTCGATGGGGTGAGGTATCAGACTCTCAAACCAGCCGACCTCCCGCGGGGCGCGCGCTGGGTGTTCGATCACCCCTTCAACATCATGCTCAATCTCGCGGTGGGTGGGACTTTTGTCGGCAATCCGGATGCGAGCACCTCGTTTCCGCAGACGCTGCTCGTAGACTACGTCCGGGTGTACAAGGTCGAGCCTTGACGCTCCGGCCGGCGGCCCGTCGGCTTGTGCCTGCGGTCGCGCTGGCCTCATGGCTGGCGGCCTGTGCCGGCGACGTCCGGCCGCTCCCTCCTGGCGTGCTGGTGGTGTCCCAGGAGCAGACGTCTTCCTGGGTGCGCAACTTCAACCCTCTCACCCCCGCCGCCGCAGCGCGCTGGCCGACGCTGGCCGGCGTGTATGAGCCGCTGTTCGTGTTCAACAGTGTGAGGTCGGCGCAAGTGCCGTGGCTGGCCACCGCATTCCAGTGGCGCGATGGCGGCCGCGTTCTGCGGATCACGACACGCGTAGGCGTTCGCTGGTCCGACGGGGCACGGTTCTCGGCCCGCGACGTGGCGTTCACCTTCGACCTGCTTCGGCGCTTCCGCGCCCTGGACCGGCGTGGCGTGTGGGGCTTTCTCGAGGATGTCCGGCTCGTGGACGGACACACGGTGGACTTTCACTTTCAGCGCGTCTTCATCCCCGGCTTCGACGAGCTCGCCGCACAGCTGATCGTGCCCGAGCACGTATGGAAGAGCGTGGCCGACCCGGTGACATTCGCCAACCCGCGCCCGGTCGCGACCGGACCCTTCACCGAGGTGACCACCTTCCGCGACCAGGTCTACGAACTGGGTCGGAACCCACATTACTGGCAACCGGGCCGTCCCGCTCTCAGGGCGTTGCGATTCCCGGCCTACCCGTCGAACGACCGGGCCAACCTGGCATTGGTTTTCGACGAGGTGGAATGGGCTGGCAACTTCATACCCGCCATCGACCGCGTGTTCGTGAAGCGAAACCCGGCGCACCATGCCTACTGGTTCCCGCTCACGGCGGGCGTCGTGTACCTCTACCTGAACACGCAGCGCGCCCCCTTCGACGACGTCCGCGTGCGCAAGGCGCTGAGCATGGCCATCGACCGGCCGCTGATCGTGGACGTGGCCGCATTCCGCTACACCCACCCCGCGGACGCCACGGGCATGAGCGAGTCCTACGCTGCGTGGCGCGACTCGGCTGCCGCCACGGGTGGTGACTGGGTGAAATTCGATGTGCCGCGCGCCAACGCCTTGCTCGATTCGGCCGGGTTTCCGCGTGGCCACGACGGCCTGCGCCGCCTGACCGGAGGGCGGTCGTGGCGATACGAGTTGTTGTGTGTCTCGGGCTGGTCGGATTGGGTTCGCGCGTCGCAGATCATTGCCCGCAATCTCCGCGCGGTCGGGATCCAGGCGGCGGTGCGTACCTACGACTTCGGGGCCTGGTTCCAGAAGGTGCAGGAGGGCGACTTCGACATGAGCTTGGGCTGGTCCATCGAGGGTCCCCTCCCCTACCACCTGTACCGCTGGTTGATGTCGTCCACCACCGTCAAACCGCTCGGCCAAGCCGCGCCCGGGAACTGGCATCGCTACTCCAGCCCGGCCGCCGACCGCGCCTTGGCGCGCTTCGAGCGCGCCGCCGATCCGGCCGAACAGCTCCGCCTGTCGGGCGAGCTCCAGCGCATCTTCGTCGCGGAGGCGCCCGCGATCCCGCTCTATCCGAACCCGTCGTGGGCCGAGTTCAACACCGCCCGCGTCACGGGTTTTCCGACTGCCGCGGATCCCTATGCGGACCCGTCGCCCAACAAGATGGAGCGCGGCGAGATCCTGCTCGTGCTCACGACGCTGCGCCCGAGGTAACGGATGCGCTACCTGCTGAAGCGTCTGGGCTTCTACGCGCTGGCAGCATGGACGGCGGTGACGGTGAACTTCATCCTGCCACGTCTGATGCCGGGTGATCCGGCGACGACGCTGTTCGCGCGCTTCAAAGGCAAGCTCTCACCCGAGTCCATCGACGCGCTGCGGGCCGCGTTCGGACTCACCGAGGCCCCGCTCTGGAGCCAGTACCTCACGTATCTCTCGCACCTGCTCCGCGGCGAGCTGGGGATCTCGCTCGCCTACTTCCCCTCGCCGGTTTCCGAGCTGATCGGCACCGCCCTGGGTTGGACGTTGCTCGTGGCGGGAAGCGCGGTGCTGGTGAGCTACGGGGTCGGCACTCTCCTGGGTATTGCGGCGGCGTGGTGGCGACGCGGCGTCCTGGACACCTGGCTGCCTTCGGGCCTGGTGTTCCTGGGATCGTTCCCCTACTTCTGGCTCGCCATGGCAGCGCTTTACGTATTGGGCTTCGGCTTGCGCTGGTTCCCGCTCGGCCACGCGTACTCGGACGATGCGATCCCGGGTTGGACCGCGGCCTTCGCTCTCGATGTGCTGCGCCACGCAGCCCTCCCGATCGCCACCGTGGCGCTGGCCGCCGTCGGCGGCTGGCTGCTGTCCATGCGCAACACGATGATCACGGTGCTGGGCTCCGATTTCGTGAGCCTCGCCCATGCCAAGGGCCTGCATCCAGCGCGCGTGGTGTTGCGCTACGCGGCGCGCAACGCGCTGCTGCCGAGCGTGACGGGCCTCGGCATGGCGCTCGGCTTCGTGCTCGGCGGCACCCTCCTCACCGAGATCGTGTTCAGCTATCCAGGCCAGGGCTACCTGCTGGTGCAGGCGGTGCGCAATCAGGACTATCCGCTCATGCAGGGCATCTTCCTCGTCATCACGCTGGCGGTGCTGGGCGCGAACTGGATCGTGGACCTCGCGATCCTGTGGCTCGACCCACGCGCCCGGGATTCGACGTCGTGACCGGCGCGCAGGTCCCGGCCGGCGGGTTGGCCTTTTGGGCGCGGGCGATCCGGCGCGACCGAAAAGGCCTGGCCGGCGCCTGTCTGCTGGCGATATTCGTGCTGGTCGCGGTGGCTGGGCCGTGGTTCGTTGGCGATCCATCGGCGCCCGTGGGAATCCCGCTTCAGCCACCGTCCTGGGCGCACCCGCTCGGCACCAGCGGCCAGGGACAGGACATGCTGGCGCAGCTCGTCGTAGGGACGCGCGTCTCTCTGTTGCTTGGGTTCGCGGTGGGGCTCGCGGTGGTGCTGCTGGGCGCCCTGGTCGGCGTGCCCGCCGGCTACTTCGGCGGCGTCGTGGACGGTGTGCTCTCGGTGGCGACGAACGTGTTCCTGGTGTTGCCGGGGCTGCCGCTGGCGATCGTCATCGCGGCTTATCTTCCGGCCGGCGCCACCGCATTGGCGGTCGTGCTCATCGTCACGGGCTGGGCATGGAACGCTCGCGTGGTGCGCTCGCAGACGCTCGCACTGAGACGGCGCGACTTCGTCGCCGCGGCCGTGGTGGCGGGCCAATCCAACCTGAACATCCTCCGGGTGGAGATCCTGCCCAACATGCTGTCCATCCTGGTGGCTCAAGTGGTCGGCAGCACGGTGTACGCCATCGGCGCCCAGGTCGGACTGGAGTTCCTCGGGCTCGGGGATGTGTCGCGCGTGTCCTGGGGCACCATCCTCTACTGGGCCCAGAACGACTCCGCCCTGCTGACCGGCGCGTGGTGGACGTTCGTGCCTGCCGGGCTTTGCGTGGCGCTGGTGGGATTCGCGCTCACCCTGCTCAACTCGGGCTTCGACGAGATCACCAACCCGCGCCTGGGCGTCGAACGCGTCTGGCGGGCGTACCTGGCACGTCGCGGGCGCCCGGCCGGACACTCGACTCCCGTGGTGAGGGACGATGCCTGATCCTCTGCTCTCGATCCGCGACCTGTGCGTCGATTACATCACCGAGCGCGGGCCGGTGCGCGCGGTGGATTCGCTGTCCCTTGACGTGGCGTCAGGCGAGGTGCTGGGGATTGCCGGCGAGTCCGGTTGCGGCAAATCATCGCTCGCCCATGCGCTGTTGCGAACGCTCCCGCCTCCGGGGGTGATCTCGCGCGGCGCGGTCCGCTTCGAGGGCCGGGACTTGCTGGCGATGTCGGAGATGGAGCTGCGGCGCATCCGCTGGCGACGCATGGCGATGGTGTTCCAGGGTGCGATGGACGCGCTGAACCCCGTGATACCGGTGGGGGAGCAAATCGAGGACGTCATTCGCACTCACACCGGCGCCCGACGCAAGGCCACGCGACAGCAAGCCGGAAGATTGCTCGAATCGGTGGGGATCGCCGCCGATCGGCTCGGCGCCTATTCGCATCAGCTCTCGGGCGGCATGCGGCAACGCGTCAACATCGCGATGGCGCTGGCGCTCGAACCGGCGCTGCTGATCCTGGACGAACCCACAACGGCGCTCGACGTGATCCTGGAGCGTGAGATCCTGCGGCAGATCCGTGGGCTCCAGGCCCGGCTCGGCTTCGCGGTGCTGTTCATCAGCCACGACTTGGCGCGAATGCTGGAGTTCTCGGACCGCGTCGCGGTGTTCTACGCGGCACGGATGGTGGAATTGGGCCCAGCGGCCATGGTGGCCGGTGCGCCCGCCCATCCGTACACGCAGGGCCTGCTGCGCGCCTTCCCACGTCTTCGAAGCGGTCCCGCCCAGCCTACGAGCATCCCCGGCGTGCCTCCTAGCCTGATGAATCCGCCGGCAGGCTGCCGGTTTCACCCACGCTGCGCGCTAGCGGTGCCGGCGTGTCGAGAGCGGCCGCCCGAGTTCCGCGAGGTGACCCCGGGCCACTTCGCCGCCTGTCCCCTGGGGACGTAGGCGATGGGCCCCCAGCGCCTCACATCGCGAACGTGAGATACGACCGGACCTCCCACTCCTGGCCCTTGGCACTGCTCCCGGGATCGGGAAAATAACGCGGCGAGTTGACGTCCAGGGTGCGGTAGATGGCCCTCAGCCCGAGGCTGGTCTGCGGATTCGTGTACCACCACTTCGGTATCCCCAGCGTGTACGCCAAGTCGCCGGTGAGCTGAAGCGGGAAGGTGCCGTTGAAGTCGCGGTGGTAGTCGTATGGCCCCCAGTCGTTGACATGCACGCCGCCGCTGACGACCCAGGACTCCATCGCCAGCCGTGCATCGGCGCCGAAGCGGTGGACGAGGCGAGGGTCGTCACCGTTGGGCTCGCCGTCGCCGATGAACGCGGTTCCCACGAGGCGCCGCCGCGAGCCCAGGCTCGACACCACGCGTGCGCGCAGCTCCCACAGGTCGCGGGGTGGCGTCGCGCCCGGGAACGCTCCCACCTGCAGCACGCCTCCGATATCGAAGATGGCGTTGGCCGCGTCCATCGTGGTCGGCATGTGCCGATAGGTGAAATCGAGGCTGGCCGCGAACCGGGCGTCCTCGCGCGTGTCGTTGTCCCATGCCCACATCCACGTGGCGGGTGTGGGGTCGTAGCTCAGCATCAGCTCGGCGCCCACCATCTCGCGGTTGGTGCGCACCGCAAACGGGTCGTCGAGCGCATTGCGCGGGATCGCCGGCGAAGGAGATCCCGCTGGGATGGGACCCATGATGGGCTTCTGCCACAGGACATTGGGTCCGACCTGAAACGTGCCGAGGTTGTACAGCAGCCCGCTCATTACGTTGGTCTGGTTGCCGGTGCCGCAGTCCTTGAGCGTCCAGTTCGTGAAGGTGATGACCGCGGTGGGCCCCCCGTCGGCGACCAACCCCATTCGCGCTGCAAGCGCGTACCAGAACATCCGACCGCTCTGATAGGTGAGCTTGGCCTTGGCGCCAAAGGCGTCGCTCTCGAAGATCTCGTCCAGGTAGGCCAGGCTGTCTGCCTTGATGAAGTAGAAGGGCTGCCCAACCTTGTTGGCCCCAGACCAGATGCCGCCGACCGTGAGCGCCAGGGGCCCGCGCGTCTTCTCGAGCACCAACGTGCCCTTGTGCGTGCGCGGGGTCGGGATGAACGCCGAGCTGGTGATGTTGGTTTGTGACGAAATGTCCTGTTGGTAGATGGCCGTCGCAGTCACGCCGCGCACGGCCCGGCGGTAGCTGGCCATGACCGCCGGGTTCGCGCCCCACCACAGCTGCTGGCCGTAGGCGAACTTCCAGCCGGCCAGGCCGCGCTTGCCGGTCATCTCGAAGCCGAAGGGCGCCTCGCCGTTGTAGATGTCGATGTTCTGGCCGTAGTTGGCCTCACGGTAGAGGCCGAAGAAGTCGCCCTCATAGCCCCAGTGGTAGTGCCCGGTGCGGTAGAACCCCCCGAGCTGGAACGACGGGGCTTCCCAGGACACCGACGCGCGGTAGACCTTCACCCGTTCGATGCCCTCGATCGGCTGCGACTCGTTGTCGACCCAGAAGCTGCGGGTGCGACCGCGATTCTCGTAGAAGATCTCGTTGATCGGATTGGCTGCGACATGGCCGAGAATGTTGACGGAGAGCGCACCGGTGACGTTGCCGGTTGGATGGGCCTCGAAGTCGGTGTAGAAGGACTGCATCCGGTCGTAGCCCAGGAACGACGGCAGATCGGTCTGCGGCTGGGACGCGGGCGGAGTCGTAATGCGCCGGCCGCCTGTGCTGATGGTCTGCAACTCCATCCGAACACCGCTCACCCGCGCCTTGCCGGCAATGTCGGCGGTCTCCTGCGCCTTGTCGCCGCGCGCCTGCTGTACGGCCGACGTGGCGTCGATGCCCGCGAAGTGAGCGTCGATGGCGCGGAGGTCGGTGCCGGGCGCGTAGGCATCGAGCGCCCAGCAACGCTGCAGGGCATAGTACGCGGCCCGCGGATACAACTCGAAGAGGCCACGGTCGTCAGGCCGGCCCTTGGCGCAGATCCCCCACCATTCCTCGTTCATGTTGTTGTCGCCCGCGACGAAGTCCTCCACGTAACCGCCGTCCGGCCACGAAGCGTGGGTGTCGTGTACGTCGAGGCGGCTGTCCTGACCGTACTTCCACCAGCCATCGCTCCACTGGAACACGAAGCCGCCAATTGCGTTTCCAACCCGGCCCTTGCCGGCACTCTGCTCGTAGATCTCGCGCCACTGCCCGATCAGGTACCGCGCCTGCATCGCTTGGTCTTCCCGGCCCTCGCGTGCATTGAAGGCGTCACATCCGAACTCGGAGAAGAGCACCGGCTTGCCGGTCGCATCCCAGACCTTCTGGTACAGGTCGCCCACGGAAACGCCGCGATACACGTTGGTGCCCAGGATGTCGATGCTCTTGCACTCCCGCGCGATCAGGTCCAGGTACTGAATGTCTCCGTTGGCAATGCCGACCGGGTGGGTGGAGTCCACGGCGTGGATGGCCACCGTGATCTCCTCGAACAGCGAGTACAAGTGACGGGCCCTCGCCGCCTCCCGCTCGCCTTTGGGGAGAGCCTCGATCTCGAAAGAACTCCAGGAAAGGCCGTAGTTGTTCTCGTTGCCCAGCAGCCAGATCAGCACGCCGGGGGTGCCGCGGTAGCGCTCGACCTCACGCAGGACGTCCGCCTTGAGGGCGGCCCGCATCGCCGGATCGGAGTAATTCACCGAGGGATGCCACACGCCATCCAGGGTGAAGCCATAGCGCCCCATCGGGTGGTTGAGCATCACGTAGATGCCGTACCGCTCGTGGATGTACTTCACCCACCGGGGCGGGATGCCTGTATAGAGCCGGATCGCATTGGCGTGCATGCTCCGCAGCAGCGACATCTCGCGCTCGAGCGCCGTCACGATGACCTGTTCTGGCTGGGCCCACAGGTCGAACATGTAATTGTCCCCGATCGGGATGTAATCCCAGTTCATGCCACGAATCATGAAGTCGCGTCCCCCCACCCGCAGACGAGAGCCATCCGCGTCGGTCAAGACCCGCACCGACTCGGCCGGTGCCGTGTCCGCGGCGCGCGCACGGTCCACCGATGACGCAGCGGCCAGCGCAACCAGCCCCAGTACCAGGAGTGGCGTCGAACCGAGGGGATCGGTGAAGCGGCCGCTCCCGGTGGACGTCATCGGGCAGCGGCTCCAGGCGGCTCGGCAATCGCTGCCAGCAACGCCCTCGTGTATTCGTGGCGCGGGGAACCCACCACCTGCTCCGCGCTTCCTTCCTCCACGACCGCTCCATGTCGCAACACGACGATTCGGTCGGCGAGGAAACGCGCCGAGGCCAGGTCGTGCGTGATGAGGAGGATCGCGAGACCGGAATCCCTCTTGAGTCGGAGCAGCAGCTTGAGGATGTCCATGCGGATCGAGACGTCGAGCATCGAGGTTGGCTCGTCGGCCACCAGCAAATCGGGCTCCGCAGCGAGCGCACGTGCGATCGCCACGCGCTGTCTCTGGCCTCCCGACAGTTCGTAGGGATGGCGCTGCAGGAACTCCTCGGCGGGCTCGAGTCCGACCCGGCGCAGGAGCTCGAGCGCGCGCACGCGCAGATCGGCTGCGCTGGCCTTCGCGCCGGTGTCGGGTCGCAGGCGTCTCAGGCAAGCCAGGGGACGGATGAGGTGATGAGCGACATCGTGCACCGGATTGAGCGACCCGAACGGATCTTGGAACACCATCTGAACGCGGCGGCGATACGCGCGAGTCGCCCCTCCCCGCTCACGACGAAGCACATCCTCGCCGTCCAGTAGGATTCCACCGCCGTCGGGGCTGTCGAGCCGCAGGATCAGCCGCGCCAGCGTGCTTTTCCCGCTGCCGGACTCGCCCACCACCGCCACGACTTCTTGGCGATCGATTCTCAGGTTGAAATCCGCTATCGCTACGATGCGATGGGCCTTGGCAAACACTCCCCTGGAAACAAATGCCTTACGAACTCCTCGCACCTCGAGCAGGGGCGGTCTCGAATTCATCTCGGCGATCGCCATCGAGCTTCCTCGGTTTGGCGGCGGCGACTTTGTTCGGTGCGCGAACATAGTGGAGTCGCATGGGGATTGGTGTCAAGCCAGGCGCGAGGGCAAGCGGCGCCTATCCGCTCCAGAGAACTCCCTCGGGCACACCCACATCGATCCGCGCCAAGTCTCCCTCCCGCCTGAAGAGCGCCCGGCTGAGGGGAGCGTCGAGACGGTCCCCGTCTCGGGTCGTAGTGGCCCCGTCGCGCCGGGTGACTTGGATCCACAACTCGGTACCGGTCAGCCGGTAAACGACGGGGACCTGGCAGACGCTGAAGGCAAGCGCCCCGGCCGGCAGATCCACCGTCACAGGGTTCCCTGCCACGTCATAGCTCCTGAGGATCGAGTGCTCGAAGAGAAATTCATCCCGCCGGAGCAGCACCGGCCGGAAGGCCACGGCGCCATCTGCCACCTGGACACCCAACTCACCGAACCGGGTTAGGATCATCTCCTTCACCATCCCGGTCATTCCAGGCTGCTGCGCCCCCGCATGGCGGGGCGTGTGGGAGTACGGATCGGTGGGAAACGCACCGTACTCGAGGACAGTCTTTTCGAACCCGAGTCCGCCGCGGATCCGGAAGTACGCACGTCCCAGCGCCTCGACGACTGCAGGTTGTTCTCGGTCGCGGATGGCCCGCAGCAAGTGCTCCTGAACGGCCAGCAAGAGCTTCGCGACCATGTGCCAGTAGATGCAACCCAGGCCCTCGTATCCGTACATGGCGCCCGAGCGGCCCGTGAAAGAGTGGTGGTGGAAGACCTCCTCGAAGAGATCCCGGACAGCCTTCCGATCGGCGCGCACGAAAGCTGACCATCGCTCCTGTCCGGACAGCCGGTCCATCGCAGACTCGAGGTCTCGCGCGTTCCTGAAGTCCGGGTGAAAGTGGCAAACGCCGAAGGCGTCTTCCTCCAGCAGCGAGCGTTCTCCGGTTTTCAGCAGTTCCCGCAGCAGCGGTACCGCGATCGCGCGTTCGCGCAGGACCTTGTTCCTTTCCAGAAACGACGGGAGCTCCCGCTCCGGGTAGAGCAGGAAGCTCCGCTGATCGTCCCGAAACAGCCGGCTCTCGAAGAGCCTGACGAGGAGCTCCACGGCCTCGGCCGCGTTCATCAGGCCGGAGCTCAGCGCCGCCACCTGACCCTCGAGCATCTCGCTGAGCGGCCGCGAACGTGCCTCCTCCTGGTCGGGACCAAGCTCGAGGATCCGGTATGCGTGGTAGAGATCGTCGTCTCGCCGGTTGGCGCGGACGGCGTGATCCACATGCTCGAGCGCAAGGCGTAGGAAACCGGCCACCTCGGAGAACACGACTTCTCGCTTCCCGGAGAAGCCATGCGAGTACACCTGGGAGCGGTAGTCCGCGAATGCCGCACCCAAAGCATCGAGCATCCTCTTTCGGTCCCGATCGGCCTCGATCCCTCCATCGCAAGGCGGTCGATGCACGTCCAGGATGGAACGAACCACCCCCAGCCACGCCACCACTTCCAGCGAAACACGTGCCGTGGCGGCCCCGCGGGACCCGATGAGCCGCTCGAGAAACTCGAGGTGCCGCCGCAGGTAGCAGAGCGTCACCACGGAGACTCCGTACCCGGCCAGTGCGTTGTTCGCGTCGTTCCACTCGGGCCGCTGGGTGTTCATCCAGATCCCGCCGTCTGCAACGAAGTTTGAGAGCTTGGCGAGCAACGGGACCAGCAGCTTCTCGAGCAGGCTGACGTGGTAAACCGCTCCATCCGGGCCTGGAACGAGGCGGCCGTCGATTCCAACGTCTCGCTCGCGAGCCGCCACCCGCGCGGCCTGCCCGGCGTCGTATTCGACGGTGGATCGTGGGTCGGCGAGGATCTCCCGGTAAGACTTGAGCCGATAGGGGACGTCCGCGTAGCTGAAGATCTCGCGCTCGAGCAACCGCTCGAGCGCATCCGGGGCGTACCGGGTCAGCGCTTCCAGCAGCTTGAGCAGGTAGATGATCTGATGGTCGCCCCAATACCCGATGTGGCTCCACGGGTCGTGAGGGTCGGCGACCTCCCAGTCCACACCGTCCCGCGAGATTCGGTAGGGATTGAAGCCGTCCACGGTGGACGCGTTGACGAACTTGGCGATGAAACCTGGAAGGAACTCCGGGAAGCTATGAGCCAACGCCTCCCAGTTCTGAAAGATGTCTCGCCAGTTGCCCTCGTATCGGAGCGCGCGGCTCCCGTCGGGGTTGCGGACGTGAATCGAAAACCGGTTCCATGGCCGGCTCGGGTCCCCGTGACGGCGTCCGAAGTACAAGGGCAGGTACTCGTATGCGAGCCGCTCGAGATCCGCGTCACCCGACTGCGCGGCCACGGTGAGGAGATCCCCCACCGTGAGTTCCCCCGGCAGGCTCCGGAGCAGAGTGTCATGGCGCGCCGAGACGTTCCGGTTCCAGGAGTCGAGGAACCGCTTCAGGTCGGCGGCGGGGATCTCGCTGTTTCCCGTGAACACCCCTCCACGCATGGTGTTGAACAAGACGTTGGCGAAGTGGTTCGTCGCGGCCTCTCGGCGCCCAGTGAGCTGGATGCCATCCGCGCTGGCGACGATACGGGTGAGATTCTCGCTGGCTTGCACGAGGCTGCGCTCGATCTCCACCTCCCCGTGAGAGTGATCGAGGAGGCGCGCCCGAAGCGCCTGGATCTCGACATGGCTCCGGCCGACGTCGGCGACGAGGTGCCAGCTCGTCCGCGCTCCGGGGGCGAGCTGGATGGTCGAGACGGCAAAGTAGTTGCCGCGCCGGCCCGTCGACGTCCGGTCCGTCGAAACCGGCTCCCCACGGCGGAACGCCTCCACTGCGTCGATCCCTAGAGAGACCTCGAGCGGGTGGAGTCCCTGGCACCAGACGATATTCGCCCTCAGGCACTCGGCGGCCTCCGGGCGATCCACGACGCGTGAGGTGAGCGAGTACGTCCCGAGCCCTGTGGCGGGATCGAGATCCGTGCGCTTGTAGGCGTCGATCAGGCTGCTGGAGTGCTGGTGGAGCGTCAGCGGCGCGCCGTACGGCAGCACGTTGCGAAAGCCGTCCAAGAGATGAACCGAAACCCGCCGAGCGCCCCGATTCTCCAAGGTGGCGGTCCGAACCAGGCCGAGCTCGTCGCTGCCCGACCAGCGGTAGCTGAAGACGAGGCCAAGACTGCGATGGACTTCCTCGAACACCAGGCGGTTTCCGACCACGTTCTTGTATAGGTTGCGCTCCGCCTCGCCACTCTCGTTCCAGCGTGCGAGCGGCTCCCAGAAGACCGGTGAGTCGTCTCCGCGCTGCACCTCCATCACGGTGATGGGGCCCGTGTGCAGGTGCCCGTCGTTGAGCCTGTCGGCCGACTCGTACGGGAACAGGCTTCCGTCGGGATCCCTCCGCCCGCACGTCAAGCCCCCGCGTGAAGTGATGAACATCCACAGATCGGAGTCGCTTGCCAGGGTCATCAGAAAGGTGGGGACCCGGTCCACGCCGGCGATCCGGTAGTAGGGCTCCCCATCCAGCATCGTGAATTCCCCAGCCGGCTCTTTCCTGCAGGCGAAATCCGGCGTCGCCTCCGCACTCTCCCGTCCGAGCAGCGCGTCAACGTCCATCCGTCATCGCCTTCTTGGGGCTGCGGTCGGCCCGGAACAGGCCCCAGTGCTTCTCGACCTCGTCCGGGTGTGGCCCACCTTTCCAGTTCTCGTCGAAGGCCTCGAAGAAGAACCCCACCACGCGCTCCTTTCGCGCCCATGCGGTGAAGGAGTCGTGGAATCTCTTCTGCTCGCCCTCTCCCAGGCGGCCTTTCATGAGCTTGGCCTGGTCGCCCTCGTTGTGCCTCCGGGTCGCCCAGCCGGTTTCGCCGATCACGACCGCCCGATCCGGGTGAGCGGTCCGCACCTCGTCGAACGTCCTACGAGTCCACTCCAGCGCCTTGTCGAGCTGCTGCCCGTTCCAGAGCGGATGGAGATGGGTGACGATGAAGTCGGTTTCGCCAGCCACGCTTCGACTCCCGGGGCTTTTCCAGAAGGCGAAGTCGTCGGCGGTGGTAACCGGCAAGCGCGCGCGGGTCCTCAGCTCTCGCAGGCAGGCGATCAGCTGCTCCGGCGGAACGCGATGGTCCGACCACGACACCTGAGTCTCGTTGCCGGCGCTCAGCGCGACGACGATCTCGGGGTAGGTGGCGGCCAGGCGCACGGCGGCCTCGATCTCTCCTCGATTCGCTGCCTCCGTCGCGGGAGACTCGGGTGCGATCCAGACCCCGAGCATCACCTTCATGGAGAGCCTGTCGTCTCGAATGATTTGCAGGATCGAGTCCGCGGGACCCACCGCGCCGTACAGGCGCAGCAGGCTCCAGTGCCTCGACATCAGACGGAGGTCCTGGCGTAACTCGGCTTGGGTGGGCGCCGGTCCGCCGGGCCTCTGCCCATCCCGATGGGGACCGTACGCGATCGCCTGGCCGATCCAGCGCTCACCAATGAACGGGTGGAAGGTCCGCTTCACGAACGGCTCCTCGCGGGCCCACGGCACCGCAGCCCTTCCGCTCGAATCACCAGCGCTTGACACGGGCGCCTCCCCGCGGGCTGCCGTGCTGGTCACCAGGATCGCGAGGACGGCGGTGATCGTCATCCGACGCACGACGTGTGCTCGCTCGGTCACGGCCCTGATCCACGAGCTCACTTCAAGAGAACCAGCCGCCGTGTCTCGACGGCGCCGCCCGACCGCAAGCGAGCGATGAAGACGCCCGGGGAGACCGGCGTGCCGAATTCGTCTCGCGCGTCCCACACCGCTTCGTGAATTCCGGCCGGCGTGAGGGCGTTCACCAGCGTCCGCACCCGACGCCCCGCCACGTCGTGGATCGTGATCTCCACGCGCCCAGCGGCCGGCAGCGCGTACTGGATCGTGGTGCGCTCGTGGAAGGGGCTAGGTCGTGAACGGAACAGCGTCGCAGCCCGACCGGCCGCGGGGAGATCGGGCAATACCCCCACCACCTCGTGGGGAACGAAACGGAACTCCTCGATCACGACTTCCTGGTTGGTCGACGGAGCAGCATTGAACTGCCACATGTTCATGTGCGCGCGAGGCTGCTCCGCGCGCGGAATATGGACTCCGCTGTAGGTCCACGAGTGGATGAGGCTCGCGGGGGATTCATCGAGCGGCCCGCCACGCCAGCTCCTGAACTCGATGCGATCGTGGAGCCAGCGGAATGCGTGACTGGTCCGCTCTCCGTCGGCAAACGTGGCGTCGAATCGACTTGCGTTCCCCGGGTAATTGTATGGCTGGGTAACGAACTGGCCCACGTCGCTCCCCGCGGTGCCCCAGCGGCTGAACTCGACATCGCACTCGTTGTAGGGATTCCACCATGCGTTCCCCGGGTCGTAGCAGGGACCGTACTGCCATAGGAAGAAGCCCAGCACGACGGCGGGATCGAGCAGGTCGAGACGGCCCACGGTGGTGAAGATGTAGTCGCCGTAACCCAGGGGGTCGACCAGCGCCACTTCAGTGCTGTACCAGGTACCGGCGATCCTCTTGATCGTCAGGTGCAGACGGTCGTCGGTGTCCAGCCAGACACAGCTCGACCCATCACAGAACTGACTTGGCCCGGGTCCGTAGTAGCCAGGTCCCTTCACGCGCCACGTCCTGCCGCTGAAGTCCAGCGTGCGGCCGCCCGGGAAGTCGAGCCACTGTCGCTCCTCCAGGGTCGGCGGGCCCAAGTGGTCGAAGGTTGCCTGGTCGTAGAAGACGTCGGCCACCGGATCCGTCGGACCCTGGAGAACGCCGAGCAGGAAGTGGGTCGCCACGGCCCCTGCGGGAGCAGATTGGCTCATGGCCGACACTTCGATCACCTGGCCCGGGGGCGTGGCTGCATCGGCCACGGTGTGCGATTCGTAGCTGATCAGGTCGCCGCTGGCGTTGCGCCACTCGATGTTCAAGATCGCGCGCGACTGGCCGGCCAGGGGTCTGGAGGGCGAGTGCCACACCCGCGCCGAAGCGGCCCATCGCTGTCCCGGAGCGGTGTCGAGGCGCTGCCAGTAGGCGGATACCGCCCAGTTGCCGATGTTGGGACTCGTGACTCGCGCCGCGGCGTGCCCATGCGTCGCGGTCGACGAAGAACCGACCGTACCGAACTGGTTCCAGCCGCCAAATGTGGACCCTGCGGACCCAGGCACCTCGAAGCTGGGGTTGGCCAGCATGCACTGACCCAGGACTTGGCCGGCTTGGACCAGCTCCCACACCACCACGGCCAAGACAACGAAGATCCTGGCGACCATCGATGCCGGCTCCGCGCTCGAGGCTCTGGGCCACCCACCCGAAGCGGTTGCCGCGACTGGCGGCTCCTCCCGCCGACGAGCCTTGTCCAGGTTTCCGGGTCGGCCCTCGAAAAAGAACTTTGTTCGGACGCCGAACATACTCTACCATCCGCTCGTACCTGTCAACGGGAAGCCGGGACCAGACAGATCCTGGCGAGGCACCAATGTCCTGGGCGCCTCGCGACCCAATCGGCGTCACGTATGCGGACTGCGAAGGAGGTCACTGAAATGGCACACCGAGCCTTGACCGTGTTGCTCGCGGTGCTCGCGCTGATCGTCAATGCCAGCAGCCACGCCGCCCTCGCGCCCTATTCGCAGAACTTCGAGTCCCTCGTCCTGACGTCTCCGACCGCCCTCTCGGCCGACGCTTGGTGGGTTTACGGGAACGTGTTCGATCCGACGGGGATGACATGGCTCTACGGCTACGGCCCGTACCCGGCCCCCAACGACGGGGCCGAGCCGCTCGACGGCTACGCATTTTGTGGAATCGTGGCCGGCCAAGGCGGCACCGCGCAGGGGAACCAGCAGTTGAGCGTCTACAGCGACTACAACAATGTCGGCGCCCACACCGCAGGTCAGAGGGTGGAATCGAATGTCTTCCACGAGCAGACCATCGTCGCGGGCGATGTCGGAAAACGGTGGCTCTTCGCGTTCGATGCCAAGCCCGGCAATCTCACCGGGAGCAGCACGGCGCTTGCGTTCATCAAGACCCTCAGCCCCCCCACCTATGCGCTGACCAACTTCAAGCAGGTCAACATGACCTCCATCGCCGCCACGTGGAGCACCTATTGGCTCGCGATCACGATCGACCCCAGCCTGGCCGGTCAGATCCTGCAGTTCGGGTTTCTGAACAACGCGACGAGCAGCCAAGGCTCCTCCATCTACTACGACAACGTGTCGTGGGCGGAGAACTACGTCACGGGTGTGGACGGCTCGGCGCAGAAGGGGCCTGATCAGCTCATGGCCGCGCCCAACCCGTTCAGCACCTTCACTCGGGTGACGTATTCGATCGCGCGCCGCGGCGCAGTCGATCTCGGCGTCTACGACATCAGCGGTCGCAGGGTCGCTGTGTTGTTCCGGGGAGAGGCGGCACCCGGCTCGCACGTGGCCACCTGGAATGGCCGCACCTCAGACGGTCGACTCGCGCCAACCGGGGTCTATCGGTGCGTGCTGCAGACCGCGGAGGGCCGCCACACGCGGAGCGTGGTGATCAGCCGTTGACCGGACACCGGCCGGCCGGCGGTGTCGGGTTTCGACGACCTGAGTTGGGACGAAGCTAGCCGTTCAGCGTCGCCTTGAGCGACTCGAGCGTGACGGGCTTCGTCAACAGGCAGTCGAATCCTGCCGCCTTGGCGTTCTTGTGGTCGTCGGCGGCGGAGTAGCCCGAGGCGGCGAGAAGGCGAACCGACTGCAGCATGGGCTCGGCACGGCACGCGCGAGCGACCGCATAGCCGTCCATGCCCTCGGGCAAGCCCAGGTCGCACAGGATGACGTCCGGGACCAAACGAAGTGCTTCCTTGAGCGCCGACGGTCCATCATGAGCGACGCTCACGACGAACCCGTCCATTCGCAGCATTTCGGCCAGACCGTCCGCGACGTCTTCGTTGTCCTCGACGAGGAGCAGCTTCGGGCGCATGGAAGTGACGACCAAGGGCGTGCTGAAGTCGCCCGAGACCGTCACGACCTGCTGGCTGAGAGGCATCCGAAACTCGAATCGCGCTCCTCGCCCCAGTCCATCGCTGGTCGCCGAGATCGATCCCCCCTGAAGCTGGGCCAAACGGCTGGCAATCGCCAGTCCCAGGCCCAGCCCGCCTTGCATTCGGTCCCGTCCCTGCTCGTGCTGCGTGAAGGGTTCGAAGAGCTTGTCCGCGAAGTCGGCGTCGAACCCGACCCCTGTGTCCTCAATGGTCACGACCGCGAGGCCTCGATCGATCGCAAGCTCGATGGCGATCGAGCCTCCTGAAGGCGTGTACTTGATGGCGTTCGCGAGCAGGTTGTCGACGATCTGGCGAAGGCGAACGCGGTCCCCCAGCACGAAGCATGGCCGTTCCGCGATCCGCGTCTGGAGGCGGAGACCGGCTTCTCGAATGCGCATGTCCTGCTCGTCGAAAGCCTCCTGGACCAGATTTCTCAGATCCACGGGCTCCATCGTCACGGACACCTTGCCAAACGCTACGCGCGACGCATCGAGGAGGTCGTCCAGCATGCGTGCCATCGCCGTGGCTTGCCGGTCCAACCGCTCCTGCAGGCGCGTGAACTGAGCGTCGTCGAGGCCGAGGAGCCGCATCGCATCCGCGACCGTTCGAATCGCCGCCAGCGGGTTGCGCAGCTCGTGCGCGAGCACGGCGATGAACTGGTCCTTCTGGCGGTCTTTCTCCTCGAGCGCCCGCTTCGCCTTCTCGAGATCGCGTCGCTCGTGCAGGCCACGGAGCTCCGCCAACTCCGAGAACATCCGCTGGCCCATCTCGCACCGCTCGGCCTCGTCGTCTTCGAGCAGCAGGCGACCGAGCTCCGCGTGGCCGCGCATCAGGAGGAGCATGTCCTCCTCCGACTCGATCTCCGGATGCAGCATGGTCCAGTAGTGCGCGGTGCGGATGAAAGCGAGGCAACCACTGAAGAACTCGAATTGCCGCGCGCCGAAGGCATGCAGGATTGCGCGGCTCGCTCGCTCGCTGCGAGCAGGCTCGACGAACATCAGCGCCGCGCAAGCAAAGACTCGATCCTCCATCGCCGTGCCCGATTCGGGCCAGGCGGCCAGAGCCGCAGGAAGACCTTCGAGCGCCGCATACACGCCGTCCATGTCGCGATGCCAGGGCGTCGGCATCTTCAACAGACGAACGACCTCATCGGTCGTTTGCAGACGCACGCTGCGATCGCCCGAGGAGTGGCCATGGCCCAGGAGGAAGCCCACGTGCCGCACGATGCAGTAGCGCATGGGGCAGAAGCGGGACAGCCAGACGAAGAGTCGCTCCTTGAAGAGCGAGGGCATCGGGTTGTCGAGATACCCGGCCTTGGCGAACCCCCACAACTCCTGGATGAGCTCCGGCGCCGCCTTGGCCGACTGGAAGAAGTTGGGCAGGATTCCGAAGCGGCTGACGACCTCGGACTCGAATGGGCTCAGCTCGGTGGCCTGCTCCATGGACGCCTCGTGGAACTTGGGTTCAGCAGGTGGGGCATCGATCTTGGGCCAGGAAAGAGGTCCTGACAAGCGCCCTTCGAAAATTGAGCGACTTAACTTTCTGCTCTCCCTGGGAGAGTAGTCCTTACAACCAATTCGAGGCCGGATGCGTCCAAGAGAGGAATCCGGAGGAACCGCCATGATGCTGCGCATTCTCTTGCCTCTCGTCACGGCCGCTCTCTTATCAAACGCTCCAAACTCCTCCCTCGCCCAAACTTCTCCTGAGGCCAGGCCCGATGCCCGCGAGATGGCAGGACTCTGGGAGGCGAAGCTCCGCTTCGGGCCCGACCTCCGCGGCCCTCTTCTCATCGAGCGCCTCCCCTCACCACCGACTGCATCAGGCGCCGGGGGCGCGGCCGCGTCCGGCGGCTGGCGCGCCGAGGTCGCGGGGCGTGAGGCCGAGGTCCAGAGCGCAGGCGACACCCTCTCCTTCGAGCTTCCCGATGGTCGCGGCGGATTCCGCGGGCGCTTCGTGGCGAAGCGACAGAGCATCGTCGGGCACTTCCAGCACGAGAACCGCTACGCCTCGCCCCTGACGCTCACCCGCATGGGCAAGGCCGAGCAGTGGCGCGGCGAGGTCGAACCCAAGGACGAGGAGATGACGATGTACCTCAGGGTCGAGCCGCGTGCCGACGGCAGGATGCGCGCCTTCATCAAGAACCCTGAGCGAAATGCCGGATACTTCATGCGGGTCTCCACCCTCGAGCGCAGTGGCAAGACGGTCCGTCTCCTCGGAGAGCCGCGCAACGGAAAGCCGGCGGAGGTCCTCAGCGAAGGCGTTTACGCCGACGGGGTGCTCTCCCTGCCGCTGCGGGGCGGCACCTACGACTTGAGGCGCGTGGCTCCCGGCGCCGCGTCGGACTTCTATCCGCGATCCCGTCCTGGCGTCGGCGCCTCGTATCGCTACGAATCGCCACCCGCGCTCGACGACGGCTGGGCCGTCGCGACGCCCGAGGAGGTCGGGCTGTCGCGCGACGCGCTCGAGCGGCTGGTGCGCTGGATCGTCGACATGCCGATCGACAGCGTGAGCGTTCCGGACATCCACGCCGTCCTGATCGCGCGGCACGGAAAACTGGTGCTCGAGGAGTACTTCCACGGCGAGAACCGCGACAAGCCGCACGACACGCGCTCCGCCTCGAAGAGCGCCGCCTCCGTCCTGTTCGGCGCCATGGTGCAGGCTGGCGTTCCGCTCACTCCGCAATCGCGTGTCTACGAGGTGCTGAACGGCGGCGCCTTGCCTGCCGAGCTCGATCGGCGGAAGGCGAAGATCACCGCGGAGCATCTGCTCACCATGAGCTCCGGTCTCGATGCGAATGACAGCGACGACAACTCAGTCGGCCATGAAGACCGCATCCAGGAGAGCGGGGAGCGGAACTGGTGGAAGATCACCTATGACCTGAAGATGGTTCGCGAGCCGGGTGAGAAGGCGGTGTACGCCAGCATGCAGCCCAATCTCCTCGGCGCCGTGATGCGCGAGGCGGCGGGACGCCGCCTCACCGAGGCGTTCCACGAGCTCGTCGCCGAGCCGCTCCAGATCCGGCGCTACTGGCTCAACCTCCAGCCTCTCGGCGATCCCTACATGGGTGGCGGCATGCGCTTCCTGCCGCGCGACTTCATGAAGCTCGGTCAGCTGATTCTCGGCGGTGGAACCTGGAACGGCCGCCGGGTCGTGAGCGCGGAATGGGCGAAGAAGTCGATCACGCCGCTCCAGCAGATGGGGAGCAACAAGTACGGCTATCTCTGGTGGATACGTGAGTATCCATATCAGGGGCGGACCATTCAGGCGTTCTACGCCGGTGGCAACGGCGGCCAGGTCGTGATGGGCATTCCCGAACTCGATCTCCTCGTCGCCACCTACGGTGGGAACTACGTGGATCCCGTCATGTTCCAGATCCAGCGCAAGCTGGTGCCGGAATACGTCATCCCGGCCGTTGCCGCGAGGTAGGGTTCACTGGGCCACGGCGAAGATGCGTTTGACGTTCTCCTCGGAGAAGAACTCGGCGGGTGAAACGACCCCGGAGAACACCCGGGCGAATCCGTCCATCGCTTCGGGATTGGAGGACACGGCATGCAGCAGTTGCTGCATATCGGGCGGCATCGGCTCCATGGACGCGAACTGGCAGGTGAACTCGTAGATCCCGCCTTTCAGTGCCCGATCGTCGCGTCGGGTCTGCGTTTCCTTCATCGCCTCATCGAATGACCGCGCTCCAGTGAAGGATTGGTCGAGTGCCTGGGCGCACCGCTCTGCCTGGTGGAACGCGTCGCTGATGCCTTGCGCGGTGATGAA
>DASTBI010000255.1 GCA_035712145.1 Candidatus Eisenbacteria bacterium
CTCGATCGCGAACACGCTGAATCCCATCTCGGTCGCCAGGTACTGGGTCATCCGGTGCTTGAGCTGGAAGAACTCGCGCGTGCCGTGCGTGCCCTCGCCGAGCGCCACGATGCGGGCCTTGCCGACGATCCTGCGGAGGTCGCGAAGGTCGCTCACGCGCTCACCCGGGGTGCAGGTGTCGAACGGTCGTGCGTTGCGTTTCATCCATGCGGTCAGAGTGGATTCCTCGACGTGGCCAGGACCGGCCGCGAGCGCGGCGAGAAGAAGGCCGATGGCCAGTCCGACTCGCAACATGGAGCGTGACATGCAATCACCTCCGTGCCGGGCTGCGGCTCGCCGGATGGATCATGGCGCGACCGGCTCCGGCTGCCCTTGATGAGCTGAAGAAATCACAAGGCCTCGCGATCCAGAGTGTCCAACACTTCGACGATTCGTTCGATCAATTCGTCGTCAGAAAGCGTGCCTTCCCCGGGCGGACCGATCAGCCTCGTCAATTCATCGCGGAGAGGCTGCGTCACCCAAGATCTTCGGCTGCCCAGTTCCGGCCATATTCGAAGGGCCTCTTCAGAACGCTGGGTCCGGACGAGGAAATACAGGAGATGGTGGGCCGAGCTCCATAGCTGCCCTCGATCTCCCGAATGGATGAAGGCTCGAAGGGCCCGGGACAATCGAGGTCCGCTGAGGCTAGCCTCCTCGACCCTGACGCTTGCCGCCGCCGCTTCCGTTGCCGCGACACCGGCGTAGAACGGGAGGCCGTGCTTCTCCGCAAGTTCTGCGGTGCGATCGAAGTACTCGAGCGCCGCCTCGGGATCGATGTCTGCGTGCGCCCGGCCCATGTGAAACGTGGCCTCGCACAAGGTGATCGGATTTCCAATGGCCTTGGCCTGATCGTACTCCTCGACTGCGATGCGCCGCGCCGCGTCCATCTCGCCTACCATCGTCATGAAGACGACTTGCATGCTCCTGAGCAGTGTCGCCAGAGCTGCGTTTCCGGTTCGCTCCCCAGCAACGACGGCCCGGCGCATCCACACTGGAACGTCGGAACCCTGAGTGGCGATCGCCGCCGACACATGAGCCAGCGCCCATAGACAGACCGCGTCGGGATCGCCAGCATTGTCTGGGTCCTCGAGCTTCGCCGCGAGTCGCGTCCCATCTTCGGTCCTTCCACCGTGAACACGCAGGTGAACGGCGACCGAGCGTGCGAACGCCGGTTCGGGAGAAACCTCGAGCGCCGCTTCGGCCCAGTCACCCACCTCGTACCGCTGCGAGTGCCACGCCCAGAAGTAGTGCGGCTTCAGTAGTGCGCCGAGTGCTTCGCGGTCGCGGAGGTCGACTGCGGCGTAGACGGCCACGCGCAGGTTTTCGAATTCTCGGCCCACGGCTCGGATCCAAGAGGACGCATTTGTGCTCCAGAGCCCGGCCCAAGCCCGAGTCATGAAGTCCGCGAAATAGCGAACGTGCCTCTGGCGAACGTCCGGGGCGCCTCCCGAGGCAAGCAGCCGCTCCTGGCCGAACTGCCTGAGGGTTTCGAGGAGCCGATATCGCGTAGACCCCTCGGTGTTGAGCGCCAGCGTCATGGATCGGGCGACCAGTGACGCAATGGCCTCCTCCACTTCCAGGACATCGAGATCCTCGCCCCCCGCGACGGCTTGAGCCGCATCGAGGGTGAACCCGCCGGCGAACACGCTGAGCCGATCGAAAACACGTTGCTCCTGTGGCTCGAGCAAGTCGTACGACCAGGCTACCGTCTGGTGCAGCGTCTGATGGCGTTCGATGCGGCCCCGCCGAGTGCCCCGCAGGAGCTGGAACCGGTGGTCGAGGCGGCGCTCGATGTCCTCCGGCATCATTGCGTCGCAGCGTGCCGCCGCGAGTTCGATGGCCAGTGGCATGCCGTCCAGCCGATGGCTCAGCCGTGCGAGAATGTCCATGTCGAGGTTGCCAAAGGCTCCGGCAGCCAACGCCCGGTCACGGAAGAGTTGTGCGCCTTCGTGGTCGGTCAGCGACAGCAGCCGGAATATTCGCTCGCCGCTGACTCCAAGCGCCTCTCGGCTGGTGGCGAGGATGCGGACGCCCGCGCATTGCCGGGTGATCAAGGTGACCAGTTCCGCGGCCGTGTCGAGCACGTGCTCGCAGTTGTCGAGAACCAGCAGCAACGTTCGATGGCGCAGCGCGTCGACAAGCGAATGGACGAGAGTCTTCCCGGGTCCTTGCGTGACGCCGAGCAGATCGCCCAGGACGTTCGGGACCGCCTCGGCGTGGGTTACCGGCGCCAGTTCGGCCAGCCAGGCGCCGTCGGGGAAATTCCCAGAGAGCCGATGAGCGGCCTCGATCGCGAGTCGTGTCTTCCCGGTGCCGCCGACGCCGGTCAGTGTCACCAGGCGAGTGTCTGCAAGGAGGGTGATGACCGAGGCGAGCTCCTGCTCACGCGCGACGAACGAGTCCAAGGACAAGGGGAGGTTGCCGGAGGAGCGTTCCCCCGGCGCGGTTCTGCTCTCGCCCGAGATTTCCCCGCGTTCGAGCTCGCGGCGGAGCGAATCGCAACGGTCGCGGATGTACTGAGCGCTTGCCGGCCGGTCTCGCGCCTCCTTCGCCAGGCATCCTTCGATGAGTGAGGCGAGCGGCCTCGGCAGGCCGGGGCGCAGAGCGCGCGGCGGTTTGGGCGTGTCCCGCAGGATCGAGGCCACGAGTTCTGCTTCCGAGCTCCCATTGAAGGGACGCAGGCCGGTCGCCATTTCGTAGAGCAGTACCCCCATCGAGAAGATGTC
>DASTBI010000256.1 GCA_035712145.1 Candidatus Eisenbacteria bacterium
GGTGCCGGTGATCGTGACTCGCAAGAAGTACGTACGGAAGCCGCGCAAGGGGCCGCCGGGATTGGCGCTCTGCACCAACGAGAAGACGGTGATGGTGCGGCCGGTGGAACCGGCGCGCGACGCGCTGGCGGATCTGGCGGACCGCTAAACGCGTCGTTGCGCATTTCCTACTTGACAGCACTCGGGCGCCCACGATGAGCGACGTCCTGGCCCTCTCGGCATTCGTCACCAAAGAGCCGAGAGAGGTCACTGTCGCGGATGGCATCGACCTCTGCTGCGGCGAAGTCATCGCGACGCCTCTTCTTTCGTACGCGTAGAGCCACGAGCGCCTCAAACCATGTGATACAAGAGAGGCAACCCGCCCCCGCGGAAGGCTTCTCGTGTCGCTCTCTCACCTCAGCGACAGTACGCTGCGAGCCAAGCTGTCAGCGCTCGTCGCCACTGATCGATCGACTACCGCCCAACTTCTCGCGCACCTCGCCGAATTCGATTCACGCCGGCTCTACGCAGACGACGGGTTCCCCTCGATGTTCGGCTACTGCGTTCAGTGCCTACGTTTCTCCGAAGAGGTCGCGTTCAAGAGGATCCGCGCGGCGCGCGCGGCGCGCCGCTTTCCCGTGCTGCTGGACGCCATCGCGGAGGGGCGACTGCATCTGACTGCCGTCGTTCTATTGGCGCCGCATCTGAAGCCAGAGAACATATCTGAACTACTTTGCGCCGCCACTCACAGAACCAAGGCCCAAATTGAACAGCTCTTGGCCGAGCGCCTTCCACAGTCCGACTTGCGGACAATTGTGCGAGCGATCCCCACGCCCCCTGCTCCGGTCATTTGCCCAAGCCCCGCGACTCGGCTGCCCGAGCCAGGTCGCGAGCCAGTCTGTCCGGCCCAGCATGAGGTGGATCCAGATCCACCTCGAGTGCCACCCTCATCAGCCCGGGTAGCTCCCTTGGCCCCCCAGCGGTTCGCGCTTCAAGTCACGATTGCTCAGGAGACGCATGACAAGCTGCGGCGCCTGCAGGACCTGCTTGGGCACTCGATCCCTTCCGGCGACGTCGCTCAGATCCTGGATCGGGCTTTCGACGCTTTGCTCGCTAGAGTCGAGCGAGCCAAGTGCGGAGCCGTCGATCGGCCACGGCGGATCCATCCGAAGCCAAGCGCGAATCCCCGGCACGTTCCTGCCCACGTGAAGCGCGCGGTCTGGGCACGTGACGGCGGCCGCTGCACGTTCGTGAGCGATTCAGGCCGGC
>DASTBI010000257.1 GCA_035712145.1 Candidatus Eisenbacteria bacterium
CAGGCCCACCACAGCGAGTGCTTGGCCAGGATGAGCGAGATTGCGAAGACCCCCGCCTATGCCAAGGGCGACGTGGCGGTGGAGGCCGAGCTGTACCGGGCGCACTTCGGCGCGACGTTCCGGCGCCGGGAGACGCTCGAACTGGTGGTGCGTCGGCTCCGCACCCACTTCGCCCCCGCGGACATCCTCAAGGCTCGCGCCATCGAGGACCGGCTCTACGAGCAGACCTGGCTGCAGCCCGACTACGACGTTGGGGAAAGGCTGGCGCGAGCGAGCAAGCCCGTGCTCGTGATCCACGGTGAGAACGACCTGATCCCGGTGATTTGCGCGAAGAGCATCGCCGACGCGGTCCCTGGGGCTCGTTTCATGCTGCTCCCGGAATGCGGCCACTTCGCGTATCTGGAGCGCCCGGCGGAGACGTTCGCGGCGATCGAGACCTTCTACGCCAGGACGACGTAGCGGGTGAGCGATGAATTTCTCCAGGAAGAGCGGTCTCCTGGCGCTCGTGACCGTCATCGGCCTCGTCGCCTTTCTCTCCCGGGAGGCCGTGTCGGCTCAGGCTCTAGATCCATTGGTTGTTCGCAATGCCAGTGGCCTGCGATTGATCTCCGTGCCGAACGCTCCGCAGCCGACCCTCCGTGTGGTCCTTCCCGGAAGCGCAGAATCGGATCGCTCGATCGAGATTCTCGTCCCAGAGCACGTCACCGCGGTTCGCCATGGTGAGACCACTGCCGAACACTTGTTCCTGCCTGGCGATCGGACCGTAGAACGGCCCACCTGGCACCTCCGGGGACATGCGCTCGAGTACGAATTGACGCTCCCAGGCCCCGTGCAGATGCTGGTGCGAGCAACGATCGACCACGACGGCGTTCGCTTCCGATACAAGCTCAACAACCGTTCCGATAGTCGCTTCGACATGATCGTTGCGGTGACGGACCCACGCCTCACCGGTGTGTTCCACGACCAGCGACTGGAGCGGACCTACGTCCACCACGCGCAGGGCTTCGACTTGCTCGCATCAGATTTTCCCGACCGGCTGACTCGACCTTTGGACACCTGGTTGCCGGCGCGAGTGCTGGCTTCGTTCAACTGGCCGGTGCCCGCGCAGCGTATCGAGAGCCGCGCGGACGGCATCACCTACTACCACAAGGCACGAGCAGTGGACTTCCCGCTGGTCATGACGCGTTCGACCGGAGGGGATTGGGTGGTGGCCAGCTTCTCGCGAACGGCTGGGAACGTGTGGAGCAACCCGGCGTTGACGTGTCAGCACGTCGATCCCCAAGCACCTCTCGAGCCGCGGCGTCAGGTCGTCTTGGAGGTCAAGATGCTGGTCATTCAGGGATCGCTCGACGACGCTCTGCGTCTCGCGGTCCACCAGAAGAACTCGTTGAAATGAAGGACATGACTTGAATTGGATCGAATACGGTGCGGCTCACGTCCCAAGCCCCGCGATGGTCTTCGTGGCCACCGCGGCGGGCGACACGGTCTTGAAGCCCTGTCAGGTGTCCCTACGGTTGGACGTCATGGTGATCGGTCCGAGGACATCCACGGGGGGTCTCCGATGAGAAACGCGCTTCTGGTTTGTCTGGCCTTCGTTCTCGCGAGCCCGGCAGAGTCGGCCGAGCGCAGCCGTTTGGAGGCCACGGGCGGCGCCTTCTTCGCGCTTTCGGTCCCGAACATGGCGGAGAGTGTCGCCTGGTACACGAGCAAGCTCGGGCTCTCCCCGACGATGGAGATCAAGGAGCCGGTCGAGGTGACCGTGCTCGAAGGGGGCGGCTTGATCGTCGAACTCGTGCGCCACTCGACGGCCCAGCCCCTGGTGACCGGCGGAGCGTCGCGGGCCGAGGTGCAGCATGGTTTCTTCAAGGCGGGATTCGTGGTCAAGGACTTCGACAAGACGGTGGAGGAGCTGCGCGCGCGGGGCGTCACCTTCGCGTTCGGGCCCTTTCCCGCCAGCCCGACTCAAAGAGCCAATGTCGTGATCCGCGACAACGCGAACAACCTCATCCAGATCTTCGGACCGGGGCAGCGGCCATCGAAGTAAACTGATGCCAGGCAGGACGCCTATAGTGGGAGGGCGCCTCAGCGGCCGATGTGGTCGAGCGCGTAGCGCAACGGCGTGGCCGAGACCTTGATGAGATCCTCGAGCGGCCCGTCGAGCTCGAGGATGAGGAAGACCGCTGCGGCGACCGACAACGCGACGATCAGGAGC
>DASTBI010000258.1 GCA_035712145.1 Candidatus Eisenbacteria bacterium
GTGCTCTACCAACTGAGCTAGGGTCGCACCGAACGCGGAACCTTAGACGGAATCGGCCCTTTTCGACAAGGCCCGGCGCCGACAAGAAAGAAGCCCCGCTCGAGCGGGGCTTCTCTTCCATCCAAAGCTCTCAGCGCCGCCGCACACCCGCGACCGCCCGCGCTGCCCCTGCCGGCGCCACGACAGTCTGCAGCTGGATGTCGCCAAGCTCCGTCACCTGACCTGCGGCGACCGACACGCCGGTGATGGTGGTGTCCCGGTAGGTCGTGTCGGCATCGATCTTCACGTCATACGAGCCCGCCAGCAGCGGGTCGAGCGTGAAGGCTCCGGTGGCGTCGTTGGTGGTGCTGCGAGCCGTCGTGGTGCCCTGCATGGCGCTGATCGTTGCGGTCGCGCCCGCGGGCAGCGTCCGGCCGGTGATGCTTCCGGTGGTGTCTGCCGGCGGCGGATTCACCACGTCGCCCACGGTGAGGGTCACCACCGGCCGCATCATGTACTTGCCGTTGCCGGTGCGGTGGATCGACTTCGCGGCATCGAAATCCAGGATCAGCTCGTGGTTCTCTCCTTCGACGATGTCGAAATCACCCTTGAGCTTGAGACCGCTGGACATTCCGCTCGGCACGGTCAGTGAATGGGTCTCGCCGTCGACAACCACGTTCGAGCCGGGACCGAGGAGCAGCCTCACTTGATCGTAGTGCCCCGGCGGGACGTCGCCGAGCGCCAGCGTCGTCATCACTCCGTTCTGCAGCAGGAGGAGGTCGAACATGCCGCCTTCCATGTCCAGATCCTCCCAGCCGTCATCGTCTCCTTCCCGACGCAGCGAGACTCCCGTGATGGCCACGTTCACGGCGTCGTAGTCGCCCGGCGCGTCGGTGAGATGAACGGTGACGTGGCCCGTTCCGGCGCCGTTCAAGCGACCCGAGCCATTGCGGTCCGATGAACAGCCCATCCAGACCAGGCATGATGCGGCGGCCAGGGCCGCGAAGACTCTGTTTTTCACGGAGCACTCCCTTCGATGGTGGACGCAAGTTGCGGTCGGGGGCTGGCGCCCCCTCGAACGAGAGGCACTGCCATCATAGGGGGCATCGACGGGTCGCGGCAACGCTGCGAGCCCGAGTCGTGCGTTGCTTCGGAGCTAACGCCTTCGCTTCGAGTGGCTTTGGCAAAGGGTGAGACTCGTGGCCTCAAGCCTCCCCGCACCCGGTGCCGATAACGTGGCGGAACCATCCGTCGCCGGGAGGACTTCATGCCCGCCAAGATCATCGTCAACGGTGTGAGCTACGAAAGCGTCGAAGCGATGCCGCTCGACGTCAGGCGGCTCTACGAGGAGACGCTGGCCCGCCTCCCCGGCTTGATGGGCCAGGGCGATGAGGGCACGACCCGCATCATCCAGCGTGGGGGCTTGTCGATCGGTCATACGGCGACCGTTCACAGCACGTTCATGGTGAACGGAAGGACGTATCAGGGGCTCGAATCCATGCCTCCCGACGTGCGCCAGGCTTACGAGCAGGCGATGCGCGCGGCAGAGGCCGGCGCGCCCGGCGTGAGTCAGAACGAGATCAAGATGTCGTTCCAGATCACGGGGCCCGGCGGCATCCGCAAGACATTCGGCGCACCCGGTCTGTTGCCAGAGAGCTCGATGATCGAGCTGGAGGACTCCCCCGCCCCGATGAAGTCCGTGGCGATCGAGCCCAGCTCGACCGAAAGCGGCATCCGCACCGCCATGCTCATCGGCGGCTGCATCATTCTCGGGCTCGTGCTTCTCGCCTGGTTCCGCTAACGCGAGAAGATCAGGATGCCGGCGTGTGATGCCGGCGATCGCCGCGCACGACACGGCGCTCGGCTCCGGGACGGCGACGCTCTTCGTTGAGCCGGATCGGCAAGGTCAGCGTGAAGATCAGGTTCCATTCCGCCTCGCTCCTCACCCGCACCTCGCCCCCGTGTTGCCACACCACCTGCCGCGCCATGGCGAGCCCCGTATCCGCGCCCTCCAGGCCGCTGAACGGAACGAATAGATCCGCCATCAGCTCGCCTGGCCGGGCGACCCCGTCGGTCGCGATCTCGACCAGCACGAACTGCTGAACCCGCCGCGTCTCGACGCGCACTCGCCCTCCGGGATGCACGCGGTCCAGGGCGTGAGCGAGCACGTTGTCGACCACGCGTCCCATGCGCTTGCCATCCAGGAGCAGGGGGGGCAGGTCGGGTGAGAGCTTCTTGAGCAGGCGAATGCGGCGCCGCACCAGCTGCTCGCCGATCTCCTGCAGCGAGTCCTGGACCAGGCGATTGACGCTCTCCATCCTCAGAATGGGTCCGTCCACGATCTCGACCTCGACCGGCTCGCCGAGCGCGCGTTCCAGCCGGTCGCTCTCCCGAATCACCACTTCGAGGTACTCGCGGTTGGGATCCTCCTCGGCCAGGCTGCGATGCACGCGGCGCGCGAAGGCGCCGATCGAGGCCAGAGGATTGCGTGCCTGCCGCGCGGCACGGGTCGACGTCTCGCCGGCGGCAGCGAGGCGCTCGCTGCGCATGAGCTGGCGGAGCAGGTCGCGCCGCGCCTGCTCCAGCCGCCTTCGCGCATCGTCAGAGCGCGCCTGCTCGAACGCCAACGCGCACTGCTCCGCAAGACCCGCCAGCGCCTCGACGTCCTCGCGATCGAATCCCATGCCTTCGTGCGGATGCTGGGCCAGGCGGTCATAGACCGCGAGCGCGCCGAGCGGCCGCCCGTAGGCCACGAGCGGCACGGCAACCACCGTCGACACCTGAGCGGCGACCTCGGGCTCCAGCATGTCGGCTTCGACCGCGCGCTCGATCACCCATGGCCGTCCGGCCGCGACACATCGCACCGCCAGCGCCGAAAGCCCCCGTCCCATCCGGTCGCGCACGCCGGCGGGTCCGTAGCTGCTCGAGACCTCGAGGCGATCGCCTTGCCCCATGCGCCACAGCACCGCACCGCGCGCATCGGTGGCCTCGGCGGCCAGCCGCACCAGCCGATTGCCCAGCTCCGCCAGGTTGAGCGACGAAACGGCCGCATGCGCGAAGCTCGTGAGCGCGCGCGTGTGCTCGGCGCGACGCCGCGAGCGGGCGGATTGCAGGTGCACGTCGAGCGCGGCATTGGCCACCGCCCGAAAGCTCTCGAGCGCCGCCAGGCCCGTCTCGTCCGGAGGCGAAGACCATTCACCAATCACGATCCCGTAGGGCCGCTCCGGACCGGCGAGCACGACCACGCCGATCGCAGCACTCTCGCCCCACGGTCCTTGAGTGTGGCTGCCGTGGTCGGTGCGGCGTGTGTTCCAGGCCCGGGCGAGGGGGCCGGCGAGGTCCTCGGGCGACAATCTCAGCGCGCGAAGCTGCTTGGTGGCGAGCGGGTCGGTGCCTTCACTCGCCTGCTGCCGGGCCTTGGCAATGGCTTCGTCGAAGCTCCGGTCCGTGTCGGCCACCCAGGACAGCCTTCCGTCGAGCACACCGCGATCGGTGTTCCACACCAGCAGGTGCGCGCGCGCGAATCCGGGACCTTCGGCGTGCGTGGCCGCCGCCATCAGCATGCGCTCGAGGCCGTTGCGCTCGAGGCTCGGGTCGAACAGCTTCGCCATCCCTGAGAACGCCCCGGTGAGCTCCGGAGGACGTCGGCCCGATGGGCGCGGCATCTGCGGTGAGGACATTCAGGTCTCCATGGCGAAAGGGTTCGTCCCGAAACGGCAAGCCACATGCCATCGGGCACATAGCCCCTCGCTCCGTCGCGGCGCAGTCACTGGGCGGGCATAAGTGGCGTTTCGCCTTGACGCTAGGGCCTTTGGGCTCCTAACGTCCGCGTCCCCGCTGCCCCATGGACCCCCGCGGCCCGCACGCTCCGTCTGGTTCCAGTGGGTGGAAACGAGGAGCCCGTCGTGGAAAAGCCCCAAAACGCGATCGAGATCGAGCTCGGCGAGCGCGAAGCCGAAGGCATCTATTCCAACCTGGTGTTCATCGCGCATTCCGCCTCGGAGGTGATCCTGGACTTTGCCCGCGCGCTGCCGGGACTCCCCAAGGCCAAGGTCTACGCGCGCGTGATCCTGACGCCTCAGCACGCCAAGTCCCTGCTCATGGCGCTGGAGCAGAACCTCAAGAACTATGAGAATCAGTTCGGAGTCATCAAGGTCCCCGGCGGCGAAACCAAGAAAGAACTGGGCTTCAACTCCTGAGTCTCATGGGCCAACCCTCGTTCACGCTCGTCCTTCATAGCCATCTGCCGTGGGTATTGCATCACGGACGCTGGCCGCACGGCGTCGACTGGCTCAACGAGGCCGCGGCGGAGACCTATCTCCCGCTGTGGCGCTTGCTCGAGAAGCGCGCGCGCTCGGGCCAACCGCTGGGCGTGGCTCTGGGACTCACGCCGGTCTTGTGCGAGCAGCTCGCCCATCCCGACTTCACCAAGGAGTTCGCCACCTACCTCGAGACCAAGCTCGAGGCCGCCCGCGAGGACCGCGCCGCGCTCTCCCGCACCGGAGAGAGCGAGATGGCGGCGCTGGCGGAGCGGTGGGAGACCTTCTACCGCGCCTCACTCGAGGACTTCCTGGGACCGCACGGCTCCAATCTGGTGGCGCGATTCCGGCGGCTCGAGGAGCGCGGCGCCATCGAGATCATCACCTGCGGGGCGACGCACGGCTACCTGCCGCTGCTTTCCAGCGACGCGGCAGCCGAGGAGCAGCTGCGGGTCGCCGTGGCCACGCACCGCCGTCACTTCGGACGCGCGCCGCGTGGGGTGTGGCTGCCCGAGTGCGCCTACCGTCCCGCGGGGCCATGGCCGTCCCCGGTCATGGAGCGCGCCGGCTCGTTGCCGCGCGCACGGCGCGAGCGCGCGGGGATCGAGTCCCTGCTGGCCCGCCACGGTCTCGAATACTTCTTCGTGGACACGCATCTGGTGAGCGGCGGCAAGCCGCTCGGGGTCTACGCCGACCGCTTCGAAGCGCTCCGCCATCTGGCGCGCGAGACCGACGCGAGCACGGCGCCGGCGATCGCCCGCCGCCCCTACGTCCCCTACCGGGTTGGCGACGAAGCGAGGGTGTGCTGCTTCGGTCGCGATCCCGAGACCGCGCTCCAGGTATGGAGCGGCGAGCACGGCTATCCCGGTGATGGGGTCTACCTCGACTTCCACAAGAAGCGCTTCCCGGGCGGCCACCGCTACTGGCGGGTCACGCACCCCAAGGCCGACCTCGCCGAGAAACAGGTTTATCAACCCGGGGCCGCCGAGGCGCGGGCGCCGGAGCATGCGCGCCATTTCGTCGAGCTGCTGGTCCGCACGCTGTCTCAGGACGCCACGCGGGGAGCTCAGCCGATCGCGTGCGCGATGTTCGACACCGAGCTGTTCGGCCACTGGTGGTTCGAGGGTCCGCAGTTCCTCGGCGCGGTCATCGACGCCGCAGCGCAAGCCGGCGTCCAGCCGCAGCTGCCGAGCGCGTACCTCCGCGATCATCCCGCGGACCACGTCATCTCGCTGTCGGAAGGATCATGGGGCGAAGGCGGCGGCCACCAGGTCTGGCTCAACGCCGACACACGCTGGACCTGGGACCACGTGCACCGGTCCGAGGAGCGTTACGAGCGCCTGGTGCGCGACGCGGTCGGGCGGCCCGCGGATCCGCTGCTCGATCGCCTCCTGGCTCAAGCGGGACGGGAGCTGCTGCTGCTCGAAGCCTCGGACTGGCAGTTCCTGATCACCACCGTCGCGGCGCGTGATTACGCCGAGCAGCGGCTCAGCGCGCACGCCACGGACTTCGACCGGCTGGCGGTTCTCGCCGAGCGCCGCATCCAGATGGGCTCCCTCAATCAGGGCGACGAGAACTTCCTGTCGGACTGCGAGCGCCGCGACAGTGTGTTCGCGGAGTACGACTGGCGCGGACATCCCGCCGCCGGCTCTCCGCACGCCGTGCCTGCGAGCGGATGACCGCTTCCCTTCCGAGGTCGACTCCACCCACACCGCCCGTCGCACGCCGCGTGCCTCACGTCACCACGCTCCATGGCGAGCGGCGCGAGGACGACTACTTCTGGCTCCGTGAGAAGAGCGACCCCGAGGTCATCGCCTACCTCGAAGCCGAGAACGCCTACGCCGAGGCCGCGATGTCCGGCACCGCGGCGCTCCAGGAGCGGCTCTACCAGGAGATGCTGAGCCGCATCCAGCAGACCGACCTCAGCGTTCCCTACCTGGAAGGCGGCTACTTCTATTACTCGCGGACCGAGGAAGGCCAGCAGTACCCGATTCAATGCCGCAAGCGGGGATCGATCGAGGCCCCCGAGCAGGTGGTGCTGGACCTCAACCAACTCGCGAGGGGCGAAGCGTTCATGGCGCTCGGCGCCTTCGAGGTCAGCGACGACGGCGCCTTGCTCGCGTACAGCACCGACCGCACGGGGTTCCGCGTCTACGACCTCCACGTTCGCGACCTCCATCGCGGCGCGGACCTCGCGGACACGGTGCACGACGTCGGCTCGGTGGCCTGGGCGGCGGATGGCCGGACGCTCTTCTATACCGTGAAGGACGCGGCCAAACGCGACCATCGCCTATACCGCCGGCGGCTTGGCGAATCCCAATCCGAGCTGGTCTATGAAGAGCCGGACGAACGCTTCGTCATCCACGTCGACCGCTCGAGGAGCGGTGCCTGGCTCTTCCTTTCCTCCGACAGCCACACCACCAGCGAGGTTCGCGTCCTCCGCGCGGACGATCCCGCGGGTGCGTGGCGCGTGATCTCCGAGAGGCGGCAGGATCACGAATACGGGGTGGACCACCGTGGAGACTCCTTCTACATCCTCACCAACGACCACGGGCGAAACTTCCGGCTGGTGGTCGCGCCGGTCGACGACCCGAGCCGCTGGACCGAGATGATTCCGCCCCGTGACGACGTGATGCTCGAGGGCCTCGCGTGCTTCCAGGACCACCTCGTCGTCAGCGAGCGCGAAGACGGACTGGTGCGTCTGCGGATTCATGACTTCCGCAGCCAGACCTCCCACCGCATCGAGTTCCCGGAGCCGGTCTATGCCGCGGGCTTCGGTGACAACCGGACCTTCGCCACAACCAAGGTCCGCTACGTGTACCAATCCTTCATCACGCCGCCGTCCACCTTCGACTATGACGTCGACGCTCGAACCTCGGCGCTGCTCAAGCGCCAGCCCGTGCTCGGCGGATACGAGCCCGCCCTCTACGAGAGCCGGCGCGAGCACGCTCTGGCCGCCGACGGGACGCGCGTGCCGATCTCGATCGTCTGGCGCCGCGACACGGCCCGCCCCGCACCGCTCCTGCTCTACGCGTACGGCGCATACGGCATGTCGATGCCGGCCTCGTTCAACTCCAATCGCTTCAGCCTGCTCGACCGCGGCGTCGTGTTCGCGATCGCGCACGTGCGGGGCGGCGGCGAGCTCGGCAAGGCGTGGCACGATCGAGGCCGCATGGCGCACAAGCAGAACACGTTCGACGACTTCATCGCCGCCGCCGAGCACCTGATCGCATCCGGCTGGACGGCCCCGGACCGCCTGGCGATCCACGGCGGCAGCGCGGGCGGCCTCACCATGGCCGCGGTCATCAACCGTCGTCCCGAGCTCTTCCACGCGGCCCTGCTGGCGGTGCCGTTCGTCGACGTGATCAACACCATGTGCGACGAATCGCTGCCGCTGACCGTCGGCGAGTACGAGGAGTGGGGCAACCCGTCCGAGCTCGAGCACTATCAGGTGATCCGGACCTACTGCCCCTACACCAACCTCGCGCCCCGCGACTACCCGCGCATGCTGGTCAAGGCCTCGCTCCACGACAGCCAGGTGATGGTGTGGGAGCCGGCCAAGTACGTGGCGCGGCTGCGCACCCTCAAACAGGACGGCAATCCTCTGCTGTTCAAGGTGAACCTGTCCGCTGGGCATGGCGGCGCATCGGGTCGCTACGACTTCCTGCGCGAGATCGCCTTCGACTATGCCTTCCTGCTCAGCCAGTGGGGGCTCCAGGAGCGCTGATCCGCGACGCCGGCTTCGACGGTTCGGCGATCGCGCGTGGCGCCTGGGCGAGCAGATCGGCCATCCGCTCCGGCGGACGCGCTGGCTTTCCTTCCGGACCGAGAAAGCAATGCTCCGTCTCGCCGGTGGCCAGAAGCTCCTCCCCCGACACGCGCACGATTCGATACCCGAAACGCACCGAAGCGCGGCGCACCTCCAGGACACCGGTCTCGATCCACAGCTCGTCGTCGTAGCGGGCCGGCTTGAAATAGCGGCAGCGCGCTTCGAGCACGGGGAGCTGGATGCCGGCCTCCTCGACGGCGCGATAGCTCCAGCCGAGCGCGCGCAGCATCTCCGCGCGCCCGATCTCGAACCACCGCAGATAGTGCGCGTAGTACGCGAAGCCCATCTGATCGGTATCGCCGTAGCGCACGCGAATCGCGTATCGATGCATCAGGTCTCCTGCGTGGGCGGAGCCGTCTTCCAGCGCTTGTGGAGCCAGAACCACCCCTCGGGATGCCGCCGCACTTCCGATTCGAGCAACGCGGTGTGACAGGCAGTCAATCTCTCCACCGCTCCCGGCGCGTTCCGGTCGGGAGTCTCGAGCGGTGGCATGAGATCGATGGTGTGCCGCCCATCGGCCTCGCGGCGCGCGAACCCCATGATGATCGGCGCACCGGTCCGCAACGCCAGCTCGGCCGGACCCTTGGGCGTGCTGCAGCGCCGGCCGAAGAACGGCACGAAGACGCCATGAGAGCGCGCGTCCTGATCGGCCACCATCGCCACCCACCGGTTGGCGCGCAGGGCTTCGAACACCCGGCGCAGTCCCGCGCCGAGCGGAATGGTGCCGACGCCGGCCTCGGCACGCCAGCCGGCCAGCATGGCATCCACGCCGGGATTGGAGAGCGGCTTCACCACGAAGTCCACGGGATGGATCCGCCCGAGCCAGGCGCCCAGGAGCTCGAAGTGACCGTAGTGGCCGGTGAGAAGCACGGCGCCGCGTCCGGCCTTTCTCGCCGCCTCGAGGTGCTCGACCCCGGTGGCGCGCGCGACGACTTCGTCATCGGCGGCGTGCACCAGTGTTCCAAGCCGCGGATATTCGGAGGCCACGCGGCCGAGCTCGCGATAGTGGGCGGCGAGCACTTCGGCCCGGCGCTCAGCCGTCTGGTCTGGAAAGGCGATCGTCAGGTTCTCTTCGGCGACTTTTCGTCGCAGGCCGAGACCGCGCATCAGATCACCCAGCCGGGCGCCGGTCTTCAGCACCTGCGGCCATGGACGGCGCGACAGATCGTTCGCGAGGCCGCGCGCCAGCCAGGTTTCGATCCGGTGCGCGGCTTTCATGGATCGATCCGCGCCCAGCGTTGTCCGGGCCGGCACTCGACCGCGCCCGACCACTGCAGGGCGAGCAGCGCGGCCAGGGCCTGAGACAATTCGATCCCCGCCTTTCGGATCAGCGATTCGATGGTCTCGGGCTCCTTGCCCAGGAGCTTCAGCAACCGGCTCTCGATGCTTTCATCCCCCGGCGAAGGAGCATGCCGCGCCGCTCCTGCGCCTCCCGATCGCAGACCCGCTTCGGTGCGGTCGCCAGGCGCCATGCCCTCGCGCGGGCGCGCGCCGTGAGCGCGTTGCCACGCTTCTGCGGCGCGCACCACATCCGCGGCGCACTCGCACAAACCTGCGCCTCGGCGCAGCAGCGCGTGACAGCCGCGCGAGGTCTCGCGATCGATGTCCCCGGGAACGGCCAGCACCGCGCGGCCGAGGCGCCGGGCCGCCGCCGCGGTGGATAGCGCGCCGCTCTTCTGCGCGGCCTCGATCACGACGGTGGCGCATGAGAGCCCGGCGATCAACCGGTTGCGCTCGATGAATGAGCTGGCATGGATCGGCTCGCCGTGAGCGATCTCGCTGAGCAGTCCACCTCTCGCGGCGATCGATTCCGCGAGGCCTCGGTGGTGTCTCGGCGCCACATCGTCCACGGGGCTCGGCAGCACCGCCCAGGTGCGGCCTCCGGCGTCCATCGCGCCGCGATGGGCCGCCGCGTCGATGCCGCGCGCCAGTCCGCTCACCACCGCGTAGCCGAGACGCGCCAGATCCGAAGCCAGCCGCTCGGCCATCGCGCGGCCGTAGGGAGAGGCTGCCCGTGAGCCGACGATCGCGACCGACTCGGCGGGAACCGGGGGAAGCGCCCCACGCGTGTAGAGCACCGGCGGCGAGTCGGCGAGGTCATGAAGACCCGCCGGGTACAGAGGATGGTCTGCGCCGAGCGCGCGGATCTCAGTCGCGGAGCGACTCGGCACGAGGCCCTTGGGGCCCGGGGCTTGTGACGGAACCCGGCGGCGCGGGACCGGTGAGCACTTCCCACTCCAGTCCCTCTTCATGGGCGCGCACCATGGGACTGTCGTCGGTGAGCGAATCGTCTTCGTGCGACATCAGGTCGTCATGCCCCATCAGGCGCTCGATGCGCTCCATGAGATGACGGTCCTCGAGACGGATCTCCAGGGCTCTGCGCTGACGAGCCTCGCTCGGGAGCAGGGCCAGACCGCGTGCCACACTGACCGCCCCCCCGGTGCGTGCGATCGCGATCAGCGCCTCGCGCGCCGCCTCGGCGACCGTGGCGTTGGCGTCGTCGGCCAGAGGCAGCAGCGACCGCACCGCCGGGCGATAGGCGGTGCGCCCCAGCACACGCGCCGCGCTGGTCCGCGAGAACCACAGCCCTTGCTCGAGAAGCGGCAGCAGCACCGGCGCGCCGCGTTCACCCAGACGGAGCAGCGCCTCCTCGGCCAGATCCCGCAGATACCAGGACTCGTCGCACAGGCATTCGGCCAGCAGGGAGAGCGCTTGAGCGTCGCCACGCTGCTCGAGGCCGCGCACGTATTCACGCTTGCCCGCCAGCCCGCGCGGGTTGAGCGCATCGAAGGGGCGGGTGGGTCCGTAACGGTCGTCGTTCATTCGCCCGCGGCCTCGAGCTTCGCTTCCTGGGCCACCATGCGCCAGCAGGTCTGGAGCAGGCGATCGATGCCATGGCCCGTGTGGGCGCTCACCACGTGCGCGTCCGGCAGTCCGGCCCGAGCCGCCACCGTCTCCGCCTCGCCGGGAGCGAGAAGATCGGCCTTGGTGAGCACGACGATGCGTGGCTTGTCCATCAACGCGCCGCGGTATTCACGAAGCTCGTGCTCGATGGTCATCAAATCCTCCGCGGCATTGGGCGAGGTGGCTTCGATGAGAAAGGCCAGCACGCGAGTCCGTTCGACATGTCTCAGGAACTCCAGACCGAGACCGCGACCTCGATGCGCTCCCTCGATCAGTCCGGGAAGGTCGGCGACCACGAAGCGGCGCTCGCCATCCAGATCCGCGATTCCGAGGTTGGGCTCGAGCGTCGTGAACGCGTAGGGGGCGATCCGCGGACGAGCGCGGGAGACGCGAGACAGCAGCGTCGACTTGCCGGCATTGGGAGGGCCAACCAGTCCGACGTCGGCGATGAGCTTCAGCTCGAGCTCGAGCCAGCGCTCTTCACCGGGTTCGCCGGGCTCTGCGTGTCGTGGCGCCTGCCTAGCCGGCGTCGCGAATCGGGCATTGCCGCGACCACCGCGCCCACCCCGCGCTGCCTGCCAACGGGTCCCGGGCTCTACCAAATCGGCGACGGAGTCGCCCGTCGCCACGTCCTTGATCATGGTTCCCGGCGGAACTTCGATGACCAGATCACCGCCGTCTCGACCGGTGCGGTTGTTGCCCGAGCCCGCACCGCCGTTGGGCGCACGGTAACGAGGGCGTTCCCGGCAGTCAAGCAATGTGCGCACGGAGGGGTCGACGACGAGCACCACGCTCCCCCCCCTTCCTCCGTCGCCGCCGTCAGGGCCGCCCTTCGGCACGTACTTCTCGCGCCGGAAGCTGATGCACCCGTCACCTCCCTTGCCGGCGATGACGTGAATGCGCGCATGATCGACGAGCATCTCAGTCCTCCGCCGCCGTCGCGGCGGACTTCGTCGCCGTCCCACCCGCGGTCTCGCGGCGCAGTGTGGCCAGCAAACCACCGCGACGCACCGCCGCCACCTCCTGTTCGTCGAGATCGTGATGCACGGTCACCTGGAGGCCGCGCGTCAGGTTCCGCACCACGAGCGGCTTCCCCTGCTCGAGGCCTTCCGGCAGGTCGGGGATCTCGAGCTCGTCACCGAGGCCGATCATCGCGGCGTCCTCGTCGCCCACGAATCGCAAGGCCAGCAGCCCGTGCTGGCAGAGCAGCCTTCGAAACTCCGGATCGAAGGTTCGCGCGAACATGCCGCGTACGCCGAGCGTGACCGCGACGAGTCCGATCTCCTCCCGCCGTGGCCCGCCGCCCAGCTCACGTCCGGCCACGATCCAGCCCTGGCCTTCCGCACGCGCCCGGGCCCCGAAGCCGGGATCCACCAGGGCGAACAGATGATCGGCCAGCCGCTCGACGTCGCCGGCGAGCGGCCGGACACGCGCCCCCCAGGGAAGGATGCGGTCGACGCCGACGTGATCGCCGAGCTTGAGCAGCACCGCGCCGCGCAGCGGACCGGTGATCGCCGAGGGCAAGGGCCAGGCGCCGTTCTCGCGCGCCCCATCGACCGAAACCGCCTCGGGGGGCGGCCGCTCGAGCAAGCGATCGTCGATGACATAGCTCTCGGATACCGGCTCATCGGCAACCGGCGCCGCTCGCTGGCGAGGATCGGTCAGGATGCCGGTCACGGCCGCGGCGGCGCACGCGACCGGTCCGGTCTCGTGCCATCCGAGGGCTCGAGCGCGCGGAGCGCCGCAAGCCAGCGCCACCCCCGGACCGGAGCGTGGCCGTGGCATGGCCAGAGGCACTTCGACGCGCGCGCCCGCGGCGCGCAGCGCGCCGAGCAGACCGGCTCGGGCCGCGCTTTCGCGCAGCTGCCGGTGCCCGAGCGTGATCACGCAATCCAGTCCTGCGGCGAATCGTTCGCTCCGCAGCGTTCGAACGAAACGCTCGAGATCGGAGAGCGACGCTTCGGGTCCGATCCAGACTCCGCTCACCGGCGCTTCACCCAGGTCCCTCAGTCGCAGCACGCCGCGGCGCGGCACGGAGACCAGAGGCTCGACATTGGAGAAGTCCACATCCAGCCGCGACTCCGGATCCGCCGACGGCGGCGCAAAGGCCTTCCAGTCGGGCTCGCGGCCCTGCGCCTTGAGATAGGCGCGCGCGACGTCGTCCGACGCGAACAGCGCGCTCACGGCCCCGAGCCGTGGCGCGCGGGTGGCGACGGCGACGCGATCGGCGAAGCGCAGGGCGCCGCTCTCGATCACCTGGAACTCCAGCACGTGGCGATCCAGCCTCGTCGCGGCCAGACGTCGCTCGAGCTCCAGCGCCAGGTCGTCACCCGCCAGCCAGTCGGGCGGGCTTCCGAACAGGCGCACGATGAACGTCTCGGGCCATGGCAGATCGACGGGCGCGCCAGCCAGCGCCGCAGCGGCTTCGATCGGGCTCACTTGCAGGGCCAGCGCGCCGAGCGCGCCACACGAAGGCAGCCATCGCGACGTGCCCAGCACGAGTCGCGCGGGCATCGCGAGGCGGGCCAGGTACACCTGATGGGTCGGGCCGTTCCCGGCGCGAGACACCATGAATCCGCGCCGTCGCGCCATGCGCTCGAGGGCCGCCGGCTCGTCGGACACGGTGATGCGGTTGAATGGGTCCTCGTCGGCGCCGGCCAGCGCCAGCTCGGCGGTTTGGCGCTCGATGCCGAGCGTTTCGAAGGAGCGCAGCGCGAGGAGCCCGGCATGGCCTTCGATCACCACGTGCTTCGCCCCGAACGCGGTGCGCAGAGGGCGAGGACCGCGGGACCCTCGAGTGCCGCGCTCCGCGCGATGCGCCTCGAGCAGCTCGGACGTGAGCGAGGTCATCGGCTCTATTCCGGGCTCTTCGAGCCGGAGCCTTTCGAGCCGCCTTTCGACCCCGAGGCCTTCGACCCACGGTCTTTCGACCCGCCGCCTTTCGCCTCGCCGCCTTTCGCCTCGCCGCCCGAGCTGCTCTCGCCGCCGCTCTCTTTGGCGCCTCCGGACTTCTCCTGCTTCGCCCGCTCCTGATAGTTCCGGCTGCGATAGTCGGTGATGTAGAAACCCGAGCCCTTGAAGATGATGCCGGCGCCCGCCGAGATCATCCGGTCCGCGCGTCCCTTGCACTTCGGACAGCGCTTGGGCTTGTCGTCCTTCATGCTGTGGAAGAGCTCGAAGACGTGCCCGCACTTCCGGCAGCGATAGTCGTAGGTCGGCATGTGAAGCGAAGTCTCCTATTTCAATCCGGATCGCCGCTCAGCACGCACGCGATCGTCGAAACGCCCATCACGTCGGCCGCCTCGCAGCCCCGTGAGAGGTCGTTGGCTGGTCTCGCCAGGCCCTGGAGGATGGGGCCGTAGGCTTCGGCCCCGGCCAGGCGCTGGACCAACTTATACCCGATGTTGCCGGCATCGAGGTCGGGGAACACGACGACGTTCGCTCGGCCGGCCACCGCGCTGTCCTTTGCCTTGCGACGCGCCACCTCGGGATCCAGAGCCGCGTCGGCCTGCAGCTCGCCGTCGAACGAGAGATCGGGCCGCCGTTCACGCGCCAGCGCGAGCGCGGCCAGCACCTTGTCGACCCGCGGGTGGCTCGCGCTGCCACGGGTGGAGAAGGAGAGGAAGGCGACGCGCGGCGTCTCGCCGGTGAGGCGCTGGTGGTGGTCCGCGGTCAGGCACGCGATCTCGGCGAGCTGGGCCGGGCCGGGGTCCGGCTGCACGCCGCAGTCCGCGAATGAGAGCACGCGCTCGTCCATCCCTCTCGCGGCGGGAAGCACCATGAGGAAGAAGGACGACACGGCGCCCACGCCCGGGGCGACGCCGATCAGCCACAACGCGGCGCGCACCACGTCGGCCGAGGTGCGCACCGCTCCGGCCACCAGGCAATCGGCCGAACCGTCCCGTACTCGCGCCCCGGCCTGATAGAGCGGATCCACGGCCAGCCGCTCGAGCGTCTCCGCCGAGAGCTTCTCTCCTCGCGCTCTCTCGAGCGCCGCGCGAGTGCGCTCCACCTCGGAAGCGGCCGAGCTGTCCAACAGCGTCACCGCCGCGAGATCGGCCCGGGCGCGAGCCGCGGTCGCGCGAGACACCGCGGGATCGCCGAGCAACGTGACGTCGGCGAGGCGCTCGCGCGCCAGGGCCGCCGCCGCGGTGACGACGCGCTCGTCGTCGCCTTCGACCAGGGTCAACCGCCGCCGATGGCGTCGCGCCAGATCACGGATGCGCTCCAGCGCGCGGCTCATCGGCGCCGCGACGACTCCCCTCGTGCGGCCTTGGCCTGCGCGCGCAGCCGCTCGCGCAGCCGGCGCTCCACCAGAGGGGGCACGAGACCGGTGATGGTCCCGCCGTGGCGCGCGACTTCCTTCACCAGCGTCGAGTTGAGGTAGGTGTACTTCTGATCCGGCATCAGGAACGCGATCTCGAGGCGGCGCGACAGGCGCCGGTTCATCAGCGCCATCTGGAACTCGAACTCGAAGTCGCTCACCGCGCGCAGGCCGCGGATCATGACCTGGGCGCCGACGCGCTGCGCGCACGCGACCACCAGGTCATCGAAGTGCACCACGTCGAGTCCCTTCACCCCCTTGGTCGCGGCGCGGATCATCTCGACCCGCTCCTCCACCGTGAACAGAGTTCCCTTGCCGGGGTTCGCGGCGACCGCCACCACCACGCGATCGAAGAGCCGCGCGGCGCGCCGGGTGAGGTCCAGATGTCCGTTGGTGAACGGATCGAACGTCCCCGGAAACACCGCGGTGCGCATTCCGCTCATCGCTCCTCCTCGCCTTCGGGTCTCGACTGCGAATCGATGCGGTACGTGGACACCACGGTCTCGCCGTAGCGGCGCGAGCGAACTCGGATCAGCTCTCCCGCTCGCTCGGGCAGGTCGTCCTTGGCGTGATGCTCGATCACCACGCGCACATCGCCGCCCACCACGTCCTCCCCCAGCGCTCGCAGCAGGACGCGTGCTTCGTCCCCTCCATAGGGAGGATCGGCCAGCACCAGGTCCGCCGCGGCCAGCACATCCTTCATCGCGCGCAGCCCCTGTGGCAAGCGAAGCGGCCAGATCCGCGACCGCGATTCGACGCCGAGCGCTCTGAGGTTCCGCTCCAGGACCCGGCGCGCGGCCGGGTCGGCCTCGACGAAGTCGGCGCTCAGAGCACCCCTCGACAGCGCCTCGATGCCGAGCGCGCCGCTGCCGGCGAACAGGTCCAGCACCCTGAGCCCCGCGAGCGGCTCGAGCGCCATGAACAGCGCCTCACGCACTCGATCCGACGTCGGGCGCGTGGCGAGACCGCGCGGCGCGTCGAGCCGGCGTCCGCCGAATGCGCCCGCGATCACTCGCACGGCCGGCAGCCTGGATCCTGTGTCACGATCGTCACTTGGCGGCCCTGCTTCACCTGTCGCCTCAGGGCCACTCGAAGACGGAGTAGCCGGAGGGCGCGCGCAGCGTGAAGGCGGGCGAGCCCTTGGGCTTGCCGAAAGTCCAGGAGCCGAGCGTCAGCAGCCAGCGCTGATCGGCGATCCACAGCTGCAGACGCCGTGGAAGACCATCGGCGCCGAGCTCGACGTCGATGCTGTCGGCGGTGCCATCGCTCGGCTCGAGCGGAACCAGCCGGTAACGCCGCGAACCGCGAGCGGTCTCCCGATAGGTCGCAGCACCGCCATCCATGAACGCCCGCCACGTGCTGACCGCGGCCTGCGCCTGTTCGGGCCGCAGCTTCAGCAGCTGCTTCATCGAAGGCTGGATCCATTCTCCGCCGTCGGCCCGCATCGTGACCTTCTCGCCGCTGGTCTGAAAGTCGATGCGCATGCGATCGGGCGGCTCGAGCGACAGCCGCCCGCGATCGGCGCGCAGCGTCTCTCCCGCCGAGACCACGGTCTGGGCCAGCGTGGCCTCGCCACGTCCGGACGTCTGGAGCCGCTTGACGAGTGCCGAGACCGAAGGCAGCGGCGTGGCGGCGAACGCCGAGGTGTGAGCGAGAATCGCAAGCACGATGAGCTGGGCGGCCACGCTGGACCGGTTCATAGGAACCCCAGTCGGCCGAGCGCCGCGCGCAGCTCGCCAAGGGTCACCGCCCTGGTGCCGGGGGGCCAGCGGACCGCGAGCCGCCCGTCGTCCGCCCGTGAAGCGAAGCGGATCTGGGTGGCGCGGCACGTGACGCGCACGTCGTGCTCCTCGTCGACGAGCTCCACGTGCGACGGCCATGGCCTGCCGGTCGCATGATCCCAGCCCCGATAGCGGACGCGCAGCAACGAGCCATCCACCGTCGCGATCTGCGCCCAGGATGGAACTCCGTTCTCTTCGATCCCCAGCGACAGCGAATCGCCGGCCTCGCTCCAGCTCACGCGCATCATCGAGTCTCGCCAAACCGCGCGGGTCCAGGCATCGGCGGGCGGCTCCCATGTGGCGCTGAACGCTCGCACCATGCGGTCGGCGGGGGCTTCGAAGCCGAGCGACTCCGACGCCGCATCGAGCGACAGTCCTCGCTTCCACGCCGGAACGTACGCACGCAGCGAGTCGCCGCGCATACCCAGGTCCAGTGCCGTGCCGAAGGCGGCGTAGAGGCGCAGACGCATGCGGTCGGGAGCCGCGAGACGGAGCTCGGCCTGCGCCCCGGGAAGTCTCTCGCCGGAGCGCTCCACCCACAGCGACACGCTGGCGCTCATCGCCACCGCGCGCGCCTGACGCTCGGTCACCGAGTTTCGATAACGCGCGATCCGCTCCTCGAAGCCGCTCTCCGGAGGCCGGGCGAGCCGCGGAGCGCACCCCGCAGCCATCGCGACGAGAGCCATCGTCCACCCGACACGGAGGTGTCTCATAGCGTCTCCAGGGCATCGATCACCGCCTGGGCGACCTGATCAGGGGTTCGCCCGTCGGTGACGACACGGATCTCGGCCACGTCGCGATAGGCGGCCTCCCGGCCGCGCAGCAGGGACTCCAGCTGGACGGAATCCTGCGGCAACAGGGGGCGGACGCCGGGCGTTCCTCCCACGCGGCGCAAGGCCTCCTGAGGCGTCACCTCGAGCCACACCACGCGGCACGACCCCTTGAGCCGCTCGCGCGAGGCGGCCTCGATCAAAGCCCCGCCTCCGCAGGCGATCACCGTGGCGCCGTTGCCGATCACCCGCGCGAGCCGTTCGGCCTCCCTCCGGCGGAACGCCGCTTCGCCTTCGCGGCGGAACATCTCCGCCACGCTGCACCCCGCTTCGGCTTCGAGCACCTGATCGAGATCGACCGCCTTGCCGCCCAGCCGGCTCGCCAGGAGACCGGCCACCGTGGTCTTGCCGGCGCCCATCAGGCCTACCAGCGCGATCGCGCGCTTCTCGCTCATGCCGCGAGCCTAGCACAGCGTTCCCGCGCCAAATGCCAACGGGCCGCCATGTTCCGGCGGCCCGTCGTGACGAAACGGTGACTTACTTGCTGGCCAGCGTGGGCATCAGCCGCGGGGTGACGAAGATCAGCAGCTCGCGGTTCTGCCGCACCACGTTCTCCGAGCGGAACAGGAAGCCGATCAGCGGGAAGTCCTTCAGGATCGGCACGCCCTTGCGCACCTTGGAGTCGTTGGTGCGGATCAGGCCTCCGATCACCGCGGTCTGGCCGTCCTCGACCATCACGCGCGTGTCCGCTTCCGAGGTGTTGATGATGACGCCGCCCTGCACCGTGCTCTGCGTGGAGAGGTCGCTGACTTCGGGGTGCAGGTCGAGGATGATCTTCTTGTCGTCCGTCAGGTGAGGCGTGCACTTGAGCTGGATACCGATCGTCTGCAGCTGCGACACGGCGTTGCCGGCGATGTCCTGAACGATGAGAGGAATCTTCTGGCCGACCACGATCTTGGCCTCGCGGTTGTCCACCGTGACCACGCGCGGGTTCGAGATGATGTTGGCCTTGCGGTTCTGCTCCAGCAGTTGGAGCTGCGCCTCGACGGAGCCCCAGTCGCGGAAGATGCCGTAGGCAATCCGTGTCGCAGGATCCCCGATCGGCGTGTCGTGTTCGGCACCCACGAGCTGTCCGGGTCCGGGGTTGGGCACGTGTGCGGTGCCCGAAATCGGTCCATCGAAGTAGTTCGACGGCTGGCCGACGTTCCACTCGATGCCGACGGCGCGCAGCGCTTCGGCGTCGACGTCCACCAGCTTGGCCGTGATCTCGATCTGTGGCGTCGTGCTGTCGAGCTCGATCGCCATCCTCTCGATCGCGTCCAGCGTGCTGCCCAGATCGGTGATGATCAGCGAGTTGGTGCGCTTGTCGGTCTGGATCGCGCCGCGGCGTGACAACGACGCGGTCAGCGCCGTCGAGAGCTCGGTCGCGTTGGCGTAGTTGAGCCGGATCAGGCGGGTCTCGAGCGGCACCAGCTCCAGCTGCTTGGCGCGAGCGCTCTCCCGCTCGACCCCTTCGGCATGCAGCTTCGAGGCATCGTCCACGCGGATGATGCTGCCTTCCTCCACATAGTCGAGCCCGTTGCTGCGCAGGATGGTCCGCATCGCTTCCAGCCAGCCGACCTCGTGTAGGGACACCCGCACTTCACCCTTCACGGTCGGCGCCACCACGATGTTGCGGCCGCTGAATTCAGCAATCGCCCGCAAGACGGTGCGAACGTCCGCCCCTTCCACGTCGATCGAGAAGGCGCCCTGGCCGGTCCGAACCAGACCGACCTCTTTCATGGCGGACGGCTGTTGCGCGAGCGACGTTGTCGCCAGCGCAATCGTCAGGACGAGGCCCAGCAGGGCCTTAGCGCTTCGCATTCTTATCTCCCTTCCTGCTGATTGGAATCGTGACCGACTGGGACTGTCCGTCCACCGTGATGTTCACGATCATGGCGTCGCGTTTGAGGGCCTCGACGTAGCCGTTCATCACCCGATCGCCGCGGCGCAGGACGTAGCCGCCGCCGTTCGGGTCCTCGACCATGGCGAATTGATCGCTTCTCCCCCACACCACGCCCACGAGCTTGAGGCCGCCCAGATCGGGAGGCGCCTGCCCGCCCACGTCGGCGCCCACGTATTCGCCTTCCATGAGCGACTGGAAAGGATCGCGTCGGCCGAGCGCGTTGTACTGGTAGGTGACGTGATCCTCGAGCGCCGCGCTGACGGTCGCGCCGCCCTTCTGCGCCAGAGCGGACCCCGATTTGGTACCGGGGGTCGGCTTGCTGGCCACGCCGCCGGTCACGCCCGCACCGAGCGCCGCGCCTGCCTTGCCCGTCGTGCCGGACTTGATCGGCGTCACGCTCGGCCCGGTCACGGTCGTGCCGCCGCTCTTCGCCAGCGTCGACCCGACCTTGGAGGATGCGCTGGGCGTGACCCGCGTCACGGACGGGGTGTTGGACACCGCCACCGCCTTGGCGCCTGGAGCCGCGGGGATCCTGGCGATGCCGCTTGGAACCGCGGCCGGAGACCTGGCTCCGGGTGGGGTCTTGGCGTTGCCCGCACCCGGCGGTGGCGCCACGCGGGCGATGCCTGCGGGCACGGGCTGACCGGTCTTCTTCACGGGAGTGGCGGGCTTGCTCGGCGCGACCGCCGTCTTGCTCGGCGTGGCATTCGTCTTACTCGTCGTGGCTGCCGACTTCGTCGGCGTCGCGGGAGCCACCTTTGCGACCGGCACGGGAGCGACGGCCGGCTTCGCGCCGCCCGTCTTCGACACCGTCCCCGGCTTCTGCGCCACGGTGGACGTCGCCGGCTTCTCTGCCACGGTGGACGTCGCCGGCTTCTGCGCCACGGTGGACGCAGGCTTGGTCGTAGCCCCTGGCTTCGCCGCGGTGGTTGCCGGCTTCTTCACCGACTTCCTGCTCGTGTCCGCGGCCGTCGGCTTGGGCTTCGGCGGGGGCGCGCTTTCGTCCAGCGTCGCCGGCGTTCCGGCCCAGGAGGTGGACAGGAACACACACATGGCGAGCGTCGCGAGCGAAGCGTGACGCGCCACCCGGACATCGTTACGACTGGTGGCCATCGTTCGCTCCTTTCTTCTCGGGCTGGGAGGGCTTCGTCAAGACTTCCGGCGGCGATCCGCCGGATGCCGGAGGGGCGCCGGTCGTGCTGGCTGGGGCGGCCTGGGCCGGGGAGCCGGCCGAACCGGAGTTCAGGCTATAAGCCGAAGCGTTGAACGATGCGGCGGTCGTGAGGCGATAGCTGTTCACCGGCGTGGTGGTGAGCTTCAGGCCCGACACGGTGACGATGCGACGCATGTTGGCCAGCTCGGCGAGAAACGACCCCACCTGGTGGTAGCCCCCCTGGACGACGATGTCGACCGGCATCTCGGTGTAGTAGTTCTGGCTGCGGGGCGCTCCGGGCTTGAACATCACGAACTGCACCCCGGTCTGCTGTCCGGCCAGCGTGATCTTGCGCAGCAGTCCCGCGCTCTGGCGGTCGGTCGGCAGCAGCTCGGCGGCCATCGACCAGCGCTCGTGGAGCATGTCGTACTCGGCTTCGAACCGCGGCAGATCCGCCACCGAAGCGCGCGCGCGCGCCAGCTCGGTGGACTTCTTCTCATAGGTCGCCTTGAGCTCGGCCAGCTGCTCCGCGCGGTTCGGATAACCGAACGGCAGGAAGTGCGTGAAGAAGAAGACCCCCAGGGCGCCGGCCGCCAGCATGCCGCACAGGATGATGCGAAGCGTCGCCTGGTTCTTGAAATCCACCGCTGCCATCACATCCTCCTAGTTGGCGCGCTCGTCCGGCGTGACCTGGCAACTGATCTGGAACTTGACCACGTCCTTCGATTCCACCTGTCCCCGCTCTGCCACGCGCAGCTCGACGTCGGCGAACAGCGGGGAGCGCTCGAGGCGGGACATGAAGTCCGACACCACGAGGTTCGAATAGGTGACCCCCTCCAAATTCAGCTGACCGCTCGCATCCTGCTGGGTCTGCGTCATCCAGAGGTGGTCCGGAACACACCGCGCCAGCTCGTCCATGAGCCGGACGCTCTGCGTGCGCCCCTTTTCAAGCTTGCTGATGATTCCGAGCCGGAGATCGAGCTCGGCACGTTCCTGCGCCAGCCGTTTGACCTTCTCGATCTGCGGCGCCAGAGCCCTGGACTGGGCGTCGATGTCGGCGATCGAGTGGTTGAGCGAGCTGACCCGCGCGTTCTGCGACAGCACCGTGCCCAGAATGATCAGTGCCGCGGCCGCCACGATGGCGACCGGAAGCACGAGGTCGCCGACCTGGAAGTTCACCGCCGCGCGCCGGCGCTGGGCCTTGTCCTCCTTGGGGAGAAGATTGATGCGGATCATTTCTTGTCTCCCAGGCGGCGCATCGCGAGCCCGATGGCGACCGTGAGCAACGGCGCCACCTTCATCACGTCCTGCCCCGCGAACAGCGCGGGGTCGTAGACCACGCGCGACAGCGGATTGGCGATCTCGCATGGCACGCCGAACCGGCGTCCGAGGAACTCCGGCAAGGCCGGCGTCAGCGCCGCGCCTCCGCAGAGCATGATCCGCGACAGCGCTCCGGCTTCGCCCGCGGTCCGCAGGTAGGCCTGCGCCCGCTCGATGGCGGTCGCCAGGCCTTCGCAGGCCGACTCGACCACGGGCGTGATCTCGATGCCCGAGGTCGACTCGCCGCGCACGGCGGAGGCCGCTTCGGTCTGGGTCACGTTGAACTTGCGCTGGGCCGCCTCGACGAATGTCCGGCCGCCGAGCTGGATGTCCTTGGTGAAGTAGGGGACACCGGCCTGAGTGATGTTGATGTTGGTGATCTCGGAGCCGACGTTGAGCGTCGCCACCACGTCTTCCGGCGCCAGATGGTAGTTGGCCTCGAGCGCGTTCTGGGCCGCGAAGGAGTCGACGTCCACGATCAGCGGGTTGAGTCCCGCTTCGCGGATGAGATCGCTGAAGGACATCACCATGTCCTTCTTGGCGGCGACCAGCAGGACCTGCATCTGCTTCGGATCGTTGGGCGCCGGGCCAAGGATCTCGAAGTCGAGCGACACGTCGTTGATGTCGTAGGGAACGTGCTGCTCGGCTTCCCAGATGACCGCCTGGTGCGCGTCCTCGGCGGACAGCTTGTTCATGATGATGCGCTTCACGATCACCGCACGCCCGCTGACTGCGGCGACCACGTTCTTCGTCTGGATCCCTCGCGACTCCAGCAGGTTGCCGATGGCGTCGATCACGAGCTGGCGGTCCATGATCTCGCCGTCGACGATGGCCTCGGCGAGCGGCTGCGACACGCCCCAGTTGACCAGGCGGTGGCTCTTGTTGGCGTGGCTCTCCATTTCGGCGAGCTTCACGGTGTTGCTGCCGATGTCCAATCCCACGAGCGCTTGCTTCTTGCCGAAGAGCATGGGTTCACTCCCTGATCCAGTCGGTCGCGGATGTCGGACGGGTCGCGGCGTGTCGCCACGGCGACTTCGTGAGTCGCCGTCTCCGTTCCGTTGATCCGCCGTGGAAATTCATCGACCGGGGGTCGTCCCGGCTTGAGGGCGTTTTTCAACGGGTTCCGCCGGGGTGTTGCAGGGCACAAGGCGGGTTCTCGAATTCGGACGAGGCCGCTTTTTCGGGCGGTTTGCCCCTAGTGGCGCGACCCCATCCGGACCCGCGGAGTCGAGAGCTTCTTGACCGCCAGCTCGGTTCGGCCGGTCTCCAGCGCTTCCTGGATCTTGGCCAGCTCACGCTCGGCCATCTCGCGCATGAGCTTGTTGTTGGAGCGCTCGTAGACGTCGAGCCACAGCTCCTGCGCCACCCTCAGGTCCCCGGCGTGCTGCCGGGCGAAGGCCGCGAAACGGGCCGACTGCGGCGGGCCGTCGGGCTGACGCGAGGCCTGCTCGAAGTACTCGGCGGCCTTGCGCAGCTCGCGTCCGCCCGGGCGCACGTAGTAGAGAAAGCCGAACTCGAACGCCAGCTCGCCGCTGGTGGGATTGTTCTCGATCCCCTTGAGCATCAGCTTCTCGGCCTCGGGGAACTGGAAACCTTCCTGGGCCAGCGCGAAAGCCCCGAAGATGTAGGCAGGAACGAAGCGTGGCGCCAGCGAGGTGAGGATGTCGAAGACGTGCGCCATCCGCTCGAAGCGCAGGTCGGTGCGACGATGCTCCCCGTAGTATTGAACGGCGCGCAGCCACGCGAGATCGGCCGCCGTCTCCGCATGCCCGAGCGTCGCCGGGCGGAGATGCTGGCCCGACGGGTAATACGCCAGCTCTTCGAACGGCTGAGGCCGGGGGAGCCGGACATACGCCGTCGCGGCGGTGCCATAGGCGAGTATGCCGGCGGCGATCGCCACCGCCCACGCCATCGCCACGCGCGCGCGGGGTCCCTCGAAGCGCCGAGGGAGCTTCACTTGAAGTCCCGGGATTCGAAGGCCGCCGTGGCCAGGGCGAGGACGCAGGTGCAATAGAACAGCGCGTAAAGGGTGGCCACGCCCAGATGCACGGCGGTCGTCGGCGACCCATCGGCGGCGAGCGCGCGCATGTTGAACAGCGGCAGGTTGGGCGCGACGTTCGCGAGCCACTCGGTGACCCGGGCCAGCGCCGGCGGAAACTGCACGGCGAACTCGCGGAGGTCGTTGCACCACTGGCCGACCATGTACACGCCGAGCGTGTAGAGGGCCGACAGCACCGGGGTCGACAGCGCTGAGAACATGACCGCGACCGCGGTGATGACCGCCAGCTCGAGCGCCGCCAGATAGGTCGCCTGGAGGATCGAGCCGCCATAGCCGCCGGTTCCGCGAATGGCCATCACACCGCACAGCGAGAGGCCCAGGATCACGGCAATCGCCCACACGGCACCGGTCAGGCCCGCCCACTTGCCGACCAGGTACGTCGCGCGCCCGATCGGCCGCGACAGCAGGCTGTAGATCGTGCGCCGCTCGATCTCCTTGGCCACCAGGCTGGACCCGACCATGAGCACCACCAGCAGGCCGAGCATGGAGATCGAGCTGAGACCGAGATCGACGACCAACCGGGTCCCCTGTCCCATCGCCAGCGGCGTCAGGACCTGCACGGCGAGCAGCAGAACGATTCCGGCGACGGCCATTCCGGCGAGCACTCGGTCGCGAGTCGCTTCGCGAAAGGTGTTGCGCGCGATCAGAGCGACGATCATGCGGACCTCCGGGTCTCCGTCGTGACCCCGACCTGCTCGGCCGTCGCCATGAACAGCTCTTCCAGCGTCGAGCGCTGTGGCGTCACGGCGCGCACGTCGGCGCCCGATGCGATCAGCCACGCCAACGCGTCGTGGAGGTGGCGCTCGTCGTCGACCGTCATCACGGTTTCATGTGGCCGCTGCCTCTGCTCGAGGTGCGGCGCCAGAGCCGGCGGCGGCTGAAGCTCGGCGCCTCCGGCGCAGCGGATCTCGATCTTCTGCGGGCTGTCCTGGACCAGCTCCCCGACGGTGGCGATGCGGGTGAGCACGCCCTTCAGGATGATCGCCACCCGGTCGCACAGCATCTCGACGTCGGGCAGGATGTGGGAAGAGAACAACACGGTCGTGCCGCGGTCGCGCTGCTCGAGGATGAGCTCGCGCACGTCGCGGCGGCCGAACGGGTCGAGGCCGCTCATCGGTTCGTCGAGAATCAGCAGCTCGGGCTCGTGAATCAGAGCGGCCGCCAGGCCGAGGCGCTGAAGCATCCCCTTGGAGTACTTGCGGAGCCGGAGCTGCGGCCGGTCGCCGAGACCCACCTTGCCGAGCCAGGTCATCGCCTTCCGGTGAGCGTCCTGCGCGGCGAGCCCCGACAACCGGCCCGCCAGCTCGAGATATTCGACGCCGCTCAGGTAGTCGTAGAAGTACGGCTGCTCCGGCAGGAAGCCGAGCCGCCGGCGGCTGGCCGCGCGCTCGATCGGCTCGTCGAAGATCCACGCGACGCCGCTGGTCGGCTTGTGGAGCCCCACCAGCAGCTTGAGCGTGGTGGTCTTGCCCGCGCCGTTCGGACCGAGGTAGCCCAGCACTTCACCGCGGTGCACCTCGAGATCGAGGTTCTCCACGCCGCGCGACATCTGGAGCGTCCACGGGCTTCTGTAGCTCTTGGTGAGCCCCTGGGTCAGGATCGCGGTATCCGGGCCCGGACTCGCCTGGTCGGAGCCTCGATACTTCGACGGACCGGCCAGAATCTTTCCCCTCACCGGCTCGGCAGGAACAGAATTCGGCGTCATCACGCTCCCACTCTCCTTGAATCTCGAGAGTTTCCCGGTACCCGACGTGAACGGGAATGCGGAACGCAACCCGCGTGCCTGGGCGCGGCCCGCCCGGGTCTTACTGGCCCGAGGTGATGACGAGGAGGAGCTGGCCGTTGGCGCCGACGCCCTTGATGTTGTACCAGGACGACGACGAGTCGGCGTAGCTCACGAGCCCGGGGGCATACGGCGGGTTCCCCAGCACCGAGGGGCGATCCTCCCAGGACAGATTCGCGCCGCCCGTCTTCGTGAAGGGGTTCCTCAAGCCGGTCACACCACCGGGCATGATGCTGGCGACCAGGGTGGCGTCGTCGGCGTACCGAGCGTCGTTGCGGACGCTGAAGTCCTCGGCCGTGACCTGGAAGATGTGCATGTTGGACTTGGTCCCGGCTTCCTTGGCCCGCGACTCCATCTGAATGTAGTTGGGCACGGCGATCGCGGCGAGGATCCCGATGATCACCATCACGATCATCAGCTCGACCAGCGTGAACCCGCGGTTGTCTTTCATACGATTCCCGTCCGTTCCGAGGAATGCCTGGGCTTCACGGCAAAAAAGTGCAAGGGCCGGGCCACCGCCATGCGTTCTACCGATCTCGAAGCCACGGCGTCACTTCGCCTTGGCGCCGTCTCGTGGCCGGCGCCGGCGGCGTTGCAAGAGGCGATTTCGCTCCAATTCGCACGACGCGCGCGCCGCTCAAACGAACCGGGGGCGGGATCGCTCCCGCCCCCGTGGATCGATTGCTCTTCTCGATTACTGACCAGCCGTCAGAACCAGAGCCATGTCGACGGTCGTGTTCTTGCCCACACCCTTGATGTTGTAGTTGGTCATGAGCGAGTCGGCGTAGCTCGTGAGGCCGGAAACCCGGGCCGTGCAGGGGTTCAGGATGCTGGCGCGGTCCTCCCACGCGACGTTGACCGCGGTGCTGTTCGTGAACGGATTCTTGAAGTTCGCACCGGCGGCCGGCAGCAAGCCGTGCACCGCAGAAGCCACGTCCGAGTACGTGCCGTCCTTCTGGACGCCGTAGTCTTCAGCCGCGAGCTGGAAGGTGTGCATGTTGGCCTTGACGCTGCCTTCCTTCGCGCGGTCCTGCATCGCGATGAAGTTCGGGATCGCGATCGCGGCGAGAATACCGATGATCACCACGACGATCATCAGCTCGATCAGGGTGAAACCCTTCTGGGACTTGAACATGTTTTTGGCTCCTTCTCCTCTGGGTCCGGGGTCGCACTCTGAGCTGACCCACTCTGCATCCATGCAACGCAACCGATGTGCCACCCGTGTTTTGCTCAAGCCATACCACCGTGAACCGTTGCGGCGCTGGACCTTATACACGCGTCGCCAGGGCCGCCGCCGGCCTGGCGCGCGCGATTCGTCGCGCATTGCTCGCGCTTGACGCCTTCAAACTGAGCAAACTGCATTGAAGTTGGCCGCCGCATGCACATCGCACGGATCAGGCGGCGTGCTCGCCTGGCTGTCCGTCGGCTTCCTGGCCGGTCCCCTTCTCGAAGCCGTAGCCGATCAGCTTGCGATAGAGCGTGGAGGCGTTGATGCCGAGGATTTCGCTGGCTCGCTTCTTCTGCCAGCGGGTGTGGTGCAGGACCTTGAGGATGTACTCCTTCTCCAGCTCCTCGAGCGTCAGCGTCGGCGAGTCGATCACCAGCGTGCCGCGCTGCTGGATGCCGAAGCGGATCTTCTCGGGCAGATCCTCGGGCTCGACCACTCCGCTCTCGTCCAGCACCAGCGCGCGCTCCATGACGTTCTCCAGCTCCCGCACGTTGCCCGGCCAGTCGTACTTCATCAGCACTTCCATGGCTTCCTTGCTCACCGTCTTCTGGTCGGGGCCGCTCGGCTGACGCTTCAGGAAGTGGTCGACCAGCAGCGGGATGTCGTCGCGGCGGTGCCGCAGGGGCGGAAGCTTGATGGGGATGACGTTGAGCCGGTAGAAGAGGTCGGCGCGGAAGCGGCCTTCGGCGACCTCGCGCTCGAGGTCGGCGTTGGTCGCCGCCACCAGGCGGCAGTCGATCTTGATCGGCTGCGTGCCGCCCACCGGAATGATCTCCCGCTCCTGGAGCGCCCGCAGCAGCTTGACCTGGGTGGCGTGCGGCATGTCGCCGATCTCGTCCAGGAAGAACGTGCCTCCCTCGGCGACCTGGAACAGGCCCGCGGCGTCGCGCACCGCACCCGTGAAGGATCCCTTCACGTGGCCGAACAGGTTGCTCTCGAGCAGGTCGCGAGGAATCGCGCCGCAGTTGATGCTCACGAACGGGCCCTGGGCCCGCCGGCTCCGGTAGTGGATCTCCTTGGCGATGAGCTCCTTGCCCGTGCCGCTCTCCCCCTGGATCAGGATCGTGGCATCGCTGTCGGCCACCTTGTCGACCATCTTGAAGACCCGGATGATCTCTTCCGACGAGCCGATGATCGTCTTCTCGTCGTGGCCGCGCTTGAGCTCCCGCTTGAGATAGAGGTTCTCGGTGCGCACCCGCCGCATCTCCAGGGCGTTTCTGACCACGAGCTTGATCTCGTCGTTCTTGGCGTTCTTGATCAGGTACTGGAACGCGCCGAGGTTCACCGCGTCGATCGCCGACTGCTGCGACGCGTAGGCGGTCATGATCACCACCGGCAGCGACGGATCGTGCTTCTTGATCCCCTGCAGGAGCTGGATGCCGTCCATCCCGGGCATCTTGATGTCGGTGATGACGACATCGAAGTCCTCGGCGCGCGTGCGCTCGAGGGCATCCTTGCCGTTGTTCACGGTCGTGACGCTATAGCCTTCCTTGCGGAGCACGATCCCGAGGAACTGGGTCATGCTCTGTTCGTCATCCACCACCAGGATCTTCTCGGCAGCCATATCGTCACCTCATTGAGCGTTGCTCGGGATCGTCAAGCGGCGCGCGCCGCGGCGCCCGCGGTCGCGGGCAACGTGATGCGGGCAATGGTTCCTCGTTGGTTTGCTGCATGCAGCGTGAGCGTTCCGCCGTGGCGTTCGACGATCCGCTGCGCGATCGGCAGTCCCAATCCGGTCCCGCTCTTCTTGGTCGTGAAGAACGGCTGTCCCACGTGGGCCAGATCTTGTGACGCGATGCCCGGTCCGGAGTCTTCGAAGTCGATCACCACGCGCTCGGCGTCGGGACAGCTCCAGCGAATGACCAGCGCTCCCCCTCCGTCGAGCGCGTCCAGCGCGTTCCCGGCCAGGTTGAGCCACACCTGCCGGAGCTGCTCCCTGTCGGCGTAGAGCTCCACCATCTCCTCGCCCGGCTCGTGGCGCACCGCGACGCCCACCGCCCGTGGGTCGAGCGCCACGGTGTCGCACAGCTCGTCCAGGGTCTCGCCCAGATCGATCGGCATCCGCACCAGCTGGCGCTCCTTGGAATAGGCCAGCAGGTCGGTCACGAAGCGATTGAGACGGCTGCACTCGGTGGAGATCAGGGCCATGAGCTGGCGCTGCTCGCCGTCGAGCCGCAGCTCGCGCTGCAGCACCTCGACGGATCCGCTGATGGGGCTGAGTCCGTTGCGGAGCTCGTGGGCGATCCCCGCGGCCAGCGAGCCGACCTCGGCGAGCGTCTGGTTGCGGAGCGCCCGCTGCTCCATCTCCCGCACCGCGGTGAGATCCTGGAACACCGCCACGACGCCGGTGACCTGGCCTTCGTGGATGAGCAGGTTGGTGGAGAGGCCGAGCGGGAGCGGCGCGCCGTCTTCGTTCTGCAGCAGCAGCTCACCGCGGCTCTGGGTCGAGTGGCTCTCGAGCACCGCGAGGAGCGAGTCGCGCAGCGGGTGGAGACGCGCCGGCAGCGCGTCCTGGACCCACCGTCCTCGCAGGTCGGCGAAGCGCACGCGCAGCACCTCTTCGGCGGCTGGATTCAGGTAGGCGACCGAGCCGGTGCTGTCGAGCGTGATCACGCCCGAGGTGAGGTGGCGCAGGATGACGTCGTTGTCGAAGCGCACCCGGTCGAGCTCGCGGGCCGCCCGCTCCAGGCTCCGGCGGGCCTGGAGCGCGCGGCGCTGCAGCGTCGCCGACAGCACGGCGAGCACCAGCAGCAGGGCCGAGAACATGCCGGGCCGCGGCAGCGTGGTCATGGTCGGGCTCCATCCGTGGCCGGATGGATTGAGCAGGTGATAGGCGACGCTCGCTCCCACCGCGGTGATCAGCCCGCCGACCAGGCCGAGCTGGAGACCGCCGGTGATCGCCACCAGCACGTAGAACAGCGCGAAGGGACTCTGAAGCCCTCCGGTCAGCGACGACAGCAGGGTCACCAGCGCGATGTCGATCGCCAGCTGGACCGAGATCTGGATGCCGCGGCCGCGCCCCCACAGGGTGCCGAGCCAGTAGATCCCGGAGAGGATCGCCACGGCGCCGAGCGCCGCGCCCAGCAGGCGCCAGGCGCCGATCGTGGGATCGGCGCGCATCAGGATGCCGAACGGCAGCGCCAGCGACGCCACCGTCAGGCGGGCCCAGATCAGCGTCCGCAATCCGCCGAAGCGGTCGAGGCTCAGCGGGGCGCCGAGACCGGACACCGCGGCCTCCTCGAGCCGGGTCTCAGTGCGATCCACCCGACACCACGTTGATGAGCTTGAACATCGGGAGGTACATCGCGATCACCATGCCGCCCACGATGCCGCCCATGACCACGATCATGATCGGCTCGATGATCGAGGTCATGGTATCCACGGCCGTGTCGACCTCGGCTTCGTAGAACACCGCGATCTTCGTGAGCATCTCGTCGAGGGCGCCGGTCTGCTCGCCCACCGAGATCATCTGGACCACCATCGGCGGGAACACGCCTGAGGTCTTGAGGGGCGCCGCCACCGTCTCGCCCTCGCGGATCGAGGCGCGCGCGGTCATGATGGCCTCGGCGATCACCTTGTTCCCCGCGGTGCGGGCGGTGATCTCGAGGCCGGAGAGAATCGGGACGCCCGAGGCGATCAGGGTACCGAGCGTGCGGGTGAAGCGCGCCACCGCACCCTTGAGGAGCACGTCGCCGAGGACCGGCACCTTCAGCATCGCGCCGTCGACCACGCGCTGGCCGCTCTCGGTGGCGTAGTAGCGCTTGAAGAAGAACCCGCCGGCGATCAGCCCGCCCACGCCAACCCACCAGAAGTTCTTGAGGAGGTTGGACATCCCGAGCACGATCTTGGTGGGCAGCGGCAGCTCGCCGCCGAAGTCGGAGAACATCTTGGCGAACGTCGGGATGATGAAGATCAGCATGAAGCATGTCGCCCCGACCGCGACCGTGAGCACGACGCCCGGATAGACCATGGCGCCCTGCACCTTGCGCTTCAGCGCGTCGGCCTTCTCGATGTAGGCCGCCAGCCGCATGAGGATCTCGTCGAGCACGCCGCCCGCTTCACCGGCGGCGACCATGTTGCGGAACAGCTCGTCGAAGACGCTCTTGTGCTTGCCGAGACCGTCGGAGAGCGTCGAGCCGGCCTCCACCTCGCGCGTGACCTCGGCGATCACCCGCCCGAACGACGGCTTGCTGGACTGCTTGGCCAGGATGTCGAGACACTGAACCAGCGGCAGACCCGCCGAGATCATGGTGGCGAACTGCCGGGTGAAGATCGCCAGATCCTTGGTGCTGACTCCCGACCCGCCCAGCTTCGGCAGCGCGAAACCGCCGCCCTTGGGCTTGAGCGAGGTGACGAGAATCCTGCGTTTGCGGAGGAGCTCGATGGCCTCCTCTTGTCTCGCCGCATCCAGCTCGCCCGACTGCATCTCGCCGCCGAGCGCGCGGCCCTTCCAGACGAACGTCGCCATGGTCCTCTCCTATGCCGCCGCCCGCATGACCTTCGCGAGCATGCCTTCCAGCTCCTGACGATCCGTGCTGAAGTTGAGGGCGTGTTCCGCGGTCAGCGCCTTGTCGAGCACCGCCTGCAACAGCGCCTGGTTCATGGTCTGCATCCCGAACTTCTGGCCGACCTGCATCAGGCTGTAGATCTGATGGGTCTTGCCATCGCGGATGACGGCCTTCACCGCCGGCGTGCAAACCAGCACCTCGGCGACCATGACGCGGCCCGCGCCGCGGCTCCGCGGCACCAGCTGCTGGGTCACCACCCCTTCCAGCGTGAACGCGAGCTGGCTGAAGATCTGGGAGCGCTGATCGGATGGAAACGCGTCGGCGATGCGGTTCACGGCCTCGTAGGCCGAGTTGGTGTGGAGCGTCGCGAACACCAGGTGGCCGGTCTCGGCGATCGTGATCGCCGCACCGATCGTCTCGAGGTCGCGCATCTCACCGATCAAGATGATGTCGGGATCCTGCCGCAGCACGTACTTGAGGGCGGTCGGGAAGGTATTGGTGTCGGCCCCCACCTCCCGCTGGTTCACGATGCCCTTCTTGTGCTGGTGCACGTACTCGATCGGATCCTCGATCGTGATGATGTGCGACTGCCGGGTGGAGTTGATGCGATCGATCATCGACGCCAGCGTGGTGCTCTTGCCGCTTCCCGTCGGCCCGGTGACCAGCACCAGCCCGCGATGGCGATGGGTGAACTCCTTGACCACCGGCGGCAGGCCGAGCTTCTCCATCGGCAGGATCTCGTAGGGGATCTGGCGCACCGCGGCGGTGACCACGCCGCGCTGGAGGAAGACGTTGGCGCGGAAGCGGGCCATGTTGCGGATGCCGAACGAGAAGTCGAGCTCACGCGTCGTCTCGAAGCGCTTCCGCTGCTCGTCGGACATCACGCTGTAGGCAAGCGATGCGGTCGTTTCCGGGGTCAGCACGTCGTATTCCGCCGCCGGCACCAGCTGTCCGTCGATCCGGAACTCGGGAGGCACGCCGGCCGTCAGATGGAGATCTGACGCCTTCTTTTGAATCATCTCTTCGAGCAGCTGACGCAGCGTGATCACGACGTGTCTCTCCTTGTCTTCGACGCCCCGCAGGGCTCCTACAGCTTGTCGGCGGCGGTTTCCTTCAGGATCTCTTCCACCGTCGTGATTCCGCGCTTGAGCTTTTCCAGCCCGTCGCGCCGGAGCGTGAGCATCCCTTCTCCAATCGCGGTCTTCTTGATTTCCCCCGCCGAAGCTCTCTCCAGGACCAGGTCACGGAGCCTCGGCGTCATGGTCATCACTTCGTAGACGCCCTGCCGGCCGCGGTAGCCGGTATTGCTGCAATCCACGCAACCCACGTTCTGGAAGAAGGTCGCGCCTTCGGCATCCTTCGCGTCGAGCTGCAGCTCGCTCAGCACTTCTTCGTTGAGCGTCGTGGGCTTCCGGCAGTTGGGACACACGCGGCGCACCAGGCGCTGGGCGAGGATGAGGTTCACCGACGAAGCGACGAGGAACGGCTCGATCCCCATGTCGATCATTCGGCCGATCGCGCTGGGCGCGTCGTTGGTGTGGAGCGTCGAGAGCACCAGGTGGCCGGTGAGCGCCGCCTTGACCGCGATCGACGCGGTGTCGAGATCACGGATCTCGCCGACCATGATGATGTTGGGGTCCTGCCGCAGAAACGCCTTGAGGGCCGCCGCGAAGCTCAGGCCGACGTCGTCGTTGACCAGCACCTGGTTGATGCCGTCGAGGTTGTACTCGACCGGATCCTCGGCGGTCATGACGTTGACTTCGGGGGTATTGATCCGCGACAGCGCCGAGTAGAGCGTGGTCGTCTTGCCCGATCCCGTCGGGCCGGTGACCAGGACCATGCCGTATGGATTGGCGACCGCGGCGGTGAACTCCTTGAACGAGCGCGGCTCGAACCCGAGCTTGGCGAGATCGATGTTGAGATTGCTCTTGTCGAGAATACGCATCACGATCTTCTCGCCGAAGATGGTGGGCAAGCTCGATACGCGAAGGTCGATGTTCTTGTTGAACATGCGAAGCCGGATACGGCCGTCTTGCGGAATGCGCCGCTCCGCGATGTCGAGCTCGGCCATGATCTTGAGGCGCGAGATCATGGCCAACTTCATGCGAACGGGAGGGCTCATCATCTCGTAGAGCTCGCCGTCGATGCGGAATCGTACCCGGACAGACTTTTCGAACGGCTCCACGTGAATGTCGCTCGCTCCCTTGCGGATCGCGTCGGCGAGAAGCGAGTTCACGAGCTTCACTACCGGCGCTTCGTCGCCGGTGATCTCGCCCAGATTCACGCCGCCCGAATCGTCGTCTCCCGTATCCACGAGCTCCACGTCTTCGTGGAACTCCTTCATGAGGTCGGACAGGGACCCAGCGGAATCATAGAAGCGATCGATGGCCTTCTTGATCGAGGTCTCGGAGGCGACCCGTGTCTCGACCTCGCAGCCGGTGATGAATTTGATGTCGTCGATTGCGAAGATGTTCCCCGGATTCGCCATGACCACGGTGAGATGGCGCCCATTCCGCTTGAGCGGTATGACTTGGAACTTGTTCGCCACATCGGCGGGGATGAGACGGATCACCGCCGGATCCACTTCCTGGGCGGCGATTTCCACGAACGGAACGCCATAAAGCTTGCTCAGGAATTCCTGGAAGTCTTTTTCCCCGATCGCCCCCAGCTTGACCAGATTGCTGGAGATGGATCCTCCGCCGGTCTTCTGGAGCCGCTGCGCATCGACGATCTGCTGCTCGTTAACGAGCTTGGCTTCGAGCAGACGTTGGACGACGGTGTCCTGCACGAGATCCCTCCCCGACCGGCGGCATGGGGATGCCACCGGGCAGAATGCCGCTCCCTAAACTGCCAATTGCAAATCTAGGTATCGTTCGGCGACGCGGGACCTTGAAAGCGCAAAGCACGCGAGGCGTCACGCATCGGGTTGCGTGGGCCGGGTGACCCAAGAACCACGAATCGGCTCATGTCAGCCGTT
>DASTBI010000259.1 GCA_035712145.1 Candidatus Eisenbacteria bacterium
ACGGCGCGCGATATGCTACAACGCGCGCGGTCCCAGCCGCCAACGACGCAGGCAGGCTCGATCCTCCTCTAATCCAGGCGCCCCGGACGACCCTGGCCGAGCGCCGGAACGGTCGACCCAGATGGAACGGGTGCTTCGCGCTGGCCTTGCGGGGTTATCGGCGGCCGCGATCCTGGCCTTCATCGCGGTGGCGGTCTCACGCCTGCCTCATCCGCTGCCTCTCGATCCCGCCGAGAGCGTCTGGCTTTCCGAGACCTCGCGCCTCCTTCGCGGCCAGCCGCTGATGACGGAGCCCACGCTGGGGTACATCCCGCTGCCCGCCATGCCGGGCTTCGCGGTGATCGCGGCGCTTCCCGGCGCGCTGGTCGGCCCGCAGCTCTGGGTGCTGCGTCTGATCGCGATGCTGAGCACGCTCGGAACCGCGTGGCTGGTGTCGCGCGCGGTCAAGGCGGAGACCGGCAGCACCTTGTTCGCCGTGGTCTCGGTCGGCCTGCTGTTCGCGGCGTTCGCGGCGAGCGGCGGCCGCCTCGACGCCGGCCGTCCCGAGGCGCTCGCCTGGTTCCTGGCGCTGGCCGGGCTCGCCACGCTGCGCTTCACCACCGGCATCGCGGGCGCCGTGGGGGCCGCGGCGCTGCTGGCGCTCGCATTCTTCACCGCGGCCCACACCGGATGGTTCGCGATCGCCGCGCTGATCCACGTCACGCTCAACGATCGCCCGCGAGCGCTGGCCTTCATCGTCGCGGTCGCGGCATGCTTCGGCGGCGGGCTCTTCCTGCTCGCTCGAACGCTGGGCCCGTGGTTCGCGTTCTACGCGTGGGATGTGCCGGTCCACTCGATCCATCCCGATCGCGTGAAGCTGGCCACCATCATCGGCACCGGGCTCATGGGCACGCTCACCCCGCTGGCGCTGCCGGTGATCATGGCGGCGGCGTTGCCGTCGGCGCTGTGGCGCGGCCGCAACGGCATCTGGGTGTGGAGCGTGGTCGGAGGCGCTCTGGCGGCGATCGTCGGCGCGATCGAGCCGCCGGCGATCTCGCCCGGGCTCGGGCCCGCGCTCGTCACCCTGGTCATCGCCGGACCGATCGCGCTGGTGCGGGTGGTGAGCCATCTCGCGGCTTGGCCTGGATCCGAGCGAGCCGGACGCTCGTGGGTGCTCCACGCGATCCTTCTCCTCCAGTTCTTCCCGCTGGCCTACGGACTGCGTAGCCAGATTCCCGATCCGCGCGCGGCGCAGGCTCGCATCACGCTGGTCGAGCGCTTGCGTGCGGTGCCCGGTCCGGTGCTGGTGCCGGGTTACAGCGAGGTCGCGCGGCAGGCCGGCAAGGAAGAGTCGTATCACCCGCTGGCGCTCGAGCTGCTGCTGGCCGCCAAGGGCAACGCGCTGCTGCTTCGCCGTCCGGCGCTGGCGGACTCGCTGTTCGCTTCGCTCGCCCTCGCGCCCACGCCGCCGGCGGTGGTGGTCGGATCGCAAAGCGAAAAAAAGGCTTCCGAGCGGGCCCTCGCGAAGGCACTCGACCGCTCGTACCAGCGGGTGACCGAGTGGCGCGAGCTCGCCGATTCGCCCGCGCCCCGTTTCGTATACGCTGCGCGCATGGAGACCGCAGCACCACTCGCGGCCACGACCTCGGTGGCCGGCCTGGCTTCGCCGGACACGATGCACGCTCGATGAGCCGCCCGCTGGCGGTGGTCAGCGTGGACGTCGATCCGGTCGACCTCCACCTCAGCGGATACGGATACAAGGACGTCGCGCCCGACGCGCTCGCCTACACGACGTCGCTCCCCCGGCTCGCCGCGGTGTTCGCCAAGGCCGGCATCCGCGCCACGCTCTTCATCATCGCGCGCGACGCCGCGGCGCACGCCGAGCCTCTGCGCAAGATGGTCGAGGCCGGACACGAGATCGCCAGCCACTCGCTGACGCACCCGCTGCCGCTCGCCAAGCTTCCGCAGGACCGCCTGCGGGCCGAAGTCGAAGACTCGCGTCGCGCGCTGGCCGCGGCGGCCGGGACCGAGATCATCGGCTTTCGCGCGCCGAACTGGGACGTCTCGTCGCGTGTGCTCGAAGCCCTGGCCTCGGCCGGGTATCGCTACGACGCCTCGATCCTGCCCACGCTGCTGCTCATCCCCGGCCGCTGGCTGATCGCGGTCAAGTCCAGCGATCCCGCGATCCTCCGCCTGACGCCGTGGCCGATGTCGCTCGCGCGGCTGCCGCACGTGCGCCAAACCCGCTCGGGGTCGATCGCCGAGCTGCCGGTCTCGGTGACGCCGGGTCTCCTGCGCTTCCCGATGTACCACACCGTGCACTACATGGTGTCGATGGATCGCTTCCGCCGTCAGCTCGACGGCTTCGTCGCTCGCGGCGAGCCTTTCTTCTATCCGCTGCACGCGGTGGACGCGCTGGGCCTCTCTGAGGACCGCATCGATCCCCGGCTGAAGACCCACCCCGGCATGGATCGCCCGCTCGACGCGAAGCTCGAGCTGCTGGGGGCGTCGCTGACGGCGATCGCGGAGCGCTTCGAGCCGGTCACCTACGAAGAGTATCTGCGCCGCGTGCCGCTGGCGGGCTGACCGCTCCTTGACGCGCCCGGGGGCAGGGGGAAGAATCCCCGGCCGGCGACGTAGGAGATGTGTTCGGTCGCTCGTCCACCCCCTTCGGAGAGACTCATGTTCCGTCGCCTGGCGTTGTCCTCGATGCTGCTGGCCGCGCTGGCCTTGTTCACGCTGCAGGCAAGTCTGGCCCCGGTCGCGCAGACGCAGCCCCCGACCTCCTCGAGCGTGACCATCTATTCGCAGGATCTCGCGTTCGTGCGCGAGCAACGCAGGCTCGAGTTCGGCGGGCGCGACACCGCACGGCTGTCCGGCCTTCCCCAGCGCATCGACGTTTCCTCCATCCGCCTCACGCCGAGCGGTAACGCGCGTGTCCGGCGGCTGGCATGGGCGGGCCATCCTGAAGGCGATCGCGTGGTCGAGCAGGCGCGCGGCCGCCGGGTGCGGCTCTCGCTGCGCGGCGACCGCGTGGTCGAGGGCGTGCTGGTCGGCGCCGACGGTGGATGGCTCGCGGTGCGCACCGACGACGGCGCGACCGAGACCGTGGCGCGCGGCGCCGTGGACGGGATCCGCGTGACCGGCCAGTCGCTGGGGCTCGAGCCTGCGCTGGAGATCGTGCTCGATCCCGCGCCGCGTCAATCGGTGAACGGCGAGCTGTCCTACATGACCGGCGGCCTCTCGTGGACGGCCGAGCACAGCCTGGTTCGGTCCGGTGAGAAGACCGCGACCTGGACCTCGCGAGTGACGGTCTCGAACAGCAGCGGCGCCAGCTTCCAGGTGCCGAAGCTCGGGCTGGTGGCCGGCGATCCGCGGCGCGGCGGCATGCCGCCGCCGATGCCGGTCATGCGCGCCATGGCGATGGAGGGCTCGGCGGCGAACCAGAAGGACATGAGCGAGGCGGTCTTCTCCGAATACCACCTCTATACGCTCGATCGGCCCACCCGTCTGGTGAACGGCGAGACCCAGCTCTTCACCATGCACGAGCCGCGCACCGTCCAGATCGCGCCGCGCTATCTGGCGCGGCCGGGCGGGGGCGTGGCGTCGCAGCTCGAGATCCGCAACAACAAGACCTCCGGTCTCGGCGTGCCGCTGCCGGGCGGCCGGGTGAGGGTCTACGAGCGCGACGCGTCCGGCGAGGAGCGGTTCACCGGCGAAGCGGGGATTCGGCACACGCCGGACGGCGAGCTGATGACGCTCGAGATCGGCACCGCGTTCGATCTGGTGGCCGAGCGGCGCGAGGTGTCGAACAAGCAGATCTCGCAGCGCGAGCGCGAGTACGAGATCGAGGTGAAGCTTCGCAACCGCAAGAAGACCGGGGTCACGATCGTGGTCGAGGAGCCGGTGGCGGGCGACCACGAGGTGATCCGCTCGAGCCACCCGCCGACGCGCAAGGACGCCAACACGCTCCACTTCCCGATCCCGGTGCCGGCCGGCAAGGAAGTGGTGCTGACCTACGCGGTCCGCATTCGGTACTAACGGAAGCTAGCGGTCCGGCACGGGTTCTATCCGCCCCGGGGCGGATAAACCTGTCATTTTCAAAGCAAGTGGACCCGGTGCCTTACGGAAACAGCGCCGGTTTCCTCGCGTTGGTGCCCTCGGGTAGCATCGCGGGTCCATGCCCTTCACCATCAGGCAACCCTACCCCCCGCAGGGAGATCAGCCCCAGGCGATCGCGGAGCTGGTCTCGGGGCTCGAAGCCGGCGAGCGCCATCAGACCCTGCTCGGGGTGACCGGCTCGGGCAAGACCTTCACGATCGCCAACGTCATCGCCCAGCACCGCCGCCCGACGCTGGTGATCTCGCACAACAAGACGCTGGCCGCCCAGCTCTACGGCGAGTTCCGGCAGTTCTTCCCCGACCACGCGGTCGGCTACTTCATCTCCTATTACGACTACTACCAGCCCGAGGCCTACGTCCCCTCGACCAACACGTACATCGCCAAGGACGCCAACATCAACGACGACATCGACCGGCTGCGGTTGCAGGCGACGTCGATGCTGCTCGAGCGCGAGGACGTGATCGTCGTCGCCAGCGTGTCGTGCATCTACGGTCTCGGCACGCCCGAGGACTGGCGGGGGATGCGCATCGACGCCCAGGCCGGCGAGCGCATGCGGCGCGAGACGCTGCTCGAGCGCATGGTGGCCATCCACTACACCCGCAACGATCTCCAGCCCGAGCGCGGCACGTTCCGGGTTCGTGGCGACGTGATCGAGGTGCATCCGGCTTACGACGACTACCTGGTGCGGATCGAGCTGGACGACGACGTGGTGGCGCGGCTCTCGGCGGTCGATCCGGTCACCGGCCGGACGCTCCGGCCGATGGACCGGCTCGCGCTGTATCCGGCCAAGCACTTCATCACGCCCGAGCCGCGGTTGCAGGACGCGCTCGGGGCGATCCGCCAGGAGCTGGCCGAGCGGCTTCAGGAGCTGCGTTCCCAGGGCAAGCTGCTCGAGGCGCAGCGGCTCAAACAGCGCACCGAATACGATCTCGAGCTGCTCTCCACCCACGGCACGTGTCCCGGCGTCGAGAACTACTCGCGGCCGCTCTCGGGCCGCAGGCCGGGGGAGCGGCCAGGCTGCCTGATCGATTACTTCCCAAGGAACGATGACGGAAGCGCCGACTTCCTGCTGATCGTCGACGAATCGCACGTCACGATCCCGCAGATCGGCGGCATGTACGAAGGCGATCGATCGCGCAAGCAGGTGCTGGTGGACTTCGGCTTCCGTCTGCCTTCGGCGCTCGACAACCGGCCGCTGCGTTACGACGAGTTCGAAGGCCTGGTCGGGCCGACGATCTACGTTTCCGCCACCCCGGCCGAGTTCGAGCTCGCCCGGAGCCGCGGCGTGGTGGTCGAGCAGATCATCCGCCCCACCGGGCTCGTGGACCCGGAGATCGTGATCAAGCCGGTCGAGCACCAGGTGGACGACCTGCTGGCGGAGATCCGCGAGCGCGTGGCGCGGCGCGAGCGGGTGCTGGTCACGACCCTCACCAAGCGCATGGCCGAGGACCTCACCGATTATCTGAGCGAGATGAGCGTGCGGGTGCGCTACCTGCACAGCGACGTCGACGCGCTCGAGCGCGTGGAGATCCTGCGCGGCCTGCGTCTGGCCGAGTTCGACGTGCTGGTCGGCATCAACCTGCTGCGCGAAGGACTGGACCTGCCCGAAGTCTCGCTGGTGGCGATCCTCGACGCCGACAAGGAAGGCTTCCTGCGCTCGGAGCGCTCGCTGATCCAGACCATCGGCCGGGCGGCGCGCCACCTCAACGGCACGGCAATCCTCTACGCCGACGCGGTGACCGAGTCGATGCGCAGGGCGATCGACGAGACCAACCGCCGCCGCGCCAGGCAGATGGCGTTCAACCGCGACAACGGCATCGTGCCGCGCGGCGTGCGCAAGGACGTGCGCGAACTGATCGACGGCGTCATCGACACCGGCGGCGCGCGCAGCGAATTGAAGGCGGCGGAAGCAGCCGCAGATTACGCGGTGATGAGCGAGAAGCAGGTGGCGAAGGAGATCAAGCGCCTCGAGAAGGCGATGTTCGAGCACGCCAGGAACCTGGAATTCGAGAAGGCGGCCAGGACGCGGGACCAGCTGGCCGTCCTGCGCGAAAAGGTGTTCGGTGCGGGCGGGGCAGGCAACGTGACCCCGCTGGTGCCGACGGAACGGGCAGCGTGATCGGCGATCACACAAGCCCGGATTGTTGGGAGTCGGACTGGACTCCGCTTTGCCCGCCGCCGCGAACTCGCGGGCTGGCGGGCTGTCTGCGGACGTGGGTACGGGACGTTTCTACTGGGGCGTTGGGATCGACCGGAACGTTGCATCGGGTCGATCATTCCGGGCTGCTGAACGCGGGCCCGCAACCGAAAGGCGCGTGAAATGACGAAAGTACTGTTTGTTTGCATGGGGAACATCTGCCGTTCGCCAACCGCGGAAGGCGTGTTCCGCAAATTGGTTGCGGACGCCGGCCTCGAAGGCGTGGTTCACGTCGACTCGGCGGGCACGCATGGCTACCACGTCGGCGAGTGCCCCGACGTGCGAGCCCAGCAGGCCGCGATGAAGCGCGGCTACGAGCTGGCGCCGCTGCGCGCGCGCCAGGTCACGCAGGACGACTTCCGCAATTACGACCTGATCCTCGCCATGGATTGGGAAAACCTTTCGGTGCTCCAGCAGCAGTGTCCGCGCGCCTACAAGCACAAGCTGCATCTTCTGATGCGCTTCGCCGGCGAGCACGACGCGGCCACGGTCCCCGACCCCTATTACGGCGGTCCCGAGGGCTTCAACACCGTGCTCGACTACGTCGAGGACGCTTGCCAGGGCCTGCTGGACGTGGTGCGCAAGCGCGCCACGATGTACGCCGCCGCCTGACGGCATCCCGACCGTCCCGACCGGGCGCAGCGGGGCTGCGCCCGGTCCGCCTGCCCTTCGCTTGTTCGTGCAAGGCCCCACGTGCCGTGGGGGCTTCGCAGGTAATACTTGATCGTTCCGCTCGGTCTTTCTACAATTCCGACTGTTTTAATCGGAATTGAGCGTCGCCGCTCGCCAAGTCGAGGAACGCCGCAATGCGCCTGACCACGAAAGGCCGATTCGCCGTCACCGCGATGATCGATCTCGGAATGCGTCAGCATCAGGGACCGGTCACGCTGGCA
>DASTBI010000260.1 GCA_035712145.1 Candidatus Eisenbacteria bacterium
GGCGGCGCTGAGAGCTTTGGATGGAAGAGAAGCCCCGCTCGAGCGGGGCTTCTTTCTTGTCGGCGCCGGGCCTTGTCGAAAAGGGCCGATTCCGTCTAAGGTTCCGCGTTCGGTGCGACCCTAGCTCAGTTGGTAGAGCACGTGACTGAAAATCACGGTGTCCCCAGTTCGATTCTGGGGGGTCGCACCATTTTCTTGTCCGGATCTTCATGATCGTCCTCTACGACCAGCCTCTTCGCGGGGATCACAGCGCATCGAACGACCTACAAACAGTTGATGTAGCGCTGAGACTGGTGAATCGACAGTCGGCTAGCGCAGCACGACCATGGTTCGGTGGCCGCGGAAAGCCCCGGCGACGAGGCGGTAGGTGAAGACCCCCGTCCGCACTCGAATGCCGCGCTCGTCGCGCTGATCCCACTCGATCCCATGCCGCCCCGGCCCGTAGGCCTTATCGACGAGCGTGCGAACGCGCCGGCCCGCCACATCGAAGATCACCAGCTTGACCCGGCACTGCACCGGTAACTCGAAACGGATTGTGGTGCTCTGTTTGGATGGATTGGGCTGGTTCTGATGGAGGGTGAAGCGTGACGGGCTCGGGCTCTCGACCGCCACCGGAGGGCAGGTCGAGGGAGGTGCACCCACCAGGGGGCCGTGAGGTCCCGAGCGCATCCGCACCCATTGGCCGACGGAAGGCACCACGGTGTCGGCCGGGGCCACGCGGTCGAACGGACTCCTCTTGATGACGAATAGAAGGTAGTCGCCCGGCGGCGCGTAGTTGGCATTCAGCGGAGTCGTGGCCACGATCTCCTTCTGCGGGCAGCCTTGCTCCGGCGCGCGCGTGACCACCTGGAATTCCAACTGGAGGTAGCGCTGGTCCTGGTTGTGGGAGTGCGTCACCGCGCCCGGCCGGATCATGCACACCGACACGATGCTGTCGGGTGATTCGGTCCAGATCGGCATCGGCAGGTTGTAACCCGCCGAGTCGTGCCACGCGGTGATCGTGGGACGTTGCGCCAGACTGCCCCCCGGATTGAACAAGTAGGGGGGGCAATAGACCGTGGCGAGGAAGCGGAAGGCGCTGGGTGGATTGCTGCCCAACGAGAGGATCCGGGCGTCGGGCAACAAAAGGGCGGTGGAATGAAAGCCGCGCCGCGCAGGATCCTCGGCCAGCACGCCGCGTCCTTTCCATGCTCCGGCCGGGCCAAGATCCGGGTCCCAGAGCTGGGGTTGATGCACTCCGGGGTTGGTGAGTGTATCGGCGTCGTCGTGGTCGTTGTGGAAGCCGCGCCGCCCTCCGGTCATCAGAACCTTTCCAGTCGGCAGAACGACGAGGTTGTGCTCGATGCGCGCCATCATCGTGTCCGGCGTCGCCAGGTTCTGCACTTGCCAGCCCAAAGATGACGTGTCATCCGGCTTGATGGCGATCTTGGCCGTCTGGCTGTTCGCGCCGGTGAGTCCGCCGCACTTCATGACCTCGACCGCCTGGTCCGGGTTGGGCCGATAGAGCAACACCGCGGGCTGGCCCTGGACGGGACTCGTCCCGAGTGGGCTCCAGCGCGGGGGCGCACCGCTGGTCTTGTACCGGTACGTTGCGCCTGCCGGACCGGCGAAGAACAGATTGCCGCTCGGGAGCAGGAGGAAGTTCGGGTGCGTGCCCACCTGCTTGGGGTCGTTCTCCGCGGTCCACTGTCCGGTGGCGATGTCATATCGATCGGCGTTGAGGGCGTAAAGAGGCGAAGTCCGGAACGTGATGCTGTGCCCCGCCTGCGCCAGTGGCGCGTCGTTCAGAGCAGTCCACGCGCCGAGCACGTGGTTGAGCGCCCACGTTTCCGCGCTGGCCGTGCCTCCGACATCCCCGCCCATGACCACCAGGCGGTCCGTGATGTCACCAGGGTCGAACGATTCGTCCCAGGCAGCGGCGTGGCGGGTGCGCGGAAGAGGAGCAGTGGTCGCTGTCCGCTGCTCCCAGCGCACCTGACCACTGGGTCCCATCCACAGCACCCAGGTCTCGTTGTTGAGTCCGGCGCTGGTTTGGCCGCCGAACAGGACTGCGCGCCGGTCGGACCCGCTGAACGGACCGGAGCGAGGATAGGGGTCGACGGTCCAGGAGTGGCCCTCGCGAGCTCCCGGCTTGTCCGTAGTGGCGAGGGCCGGTCGGCTCCAGACCAGCGTCGTCATGTCGAGCGCGTAGAGGTCGTTGTCGGAGAGACCGCTGTTGCTGCGACCGCCAAAGACCAGCATGCGATTGCGCCCATTCGCGCCGTCATAGATTGCAGCATGTCCATAGCGTGCCCCGGGGTCATCGGGTCCGCCGGGATTGAGGTCGCCCGTGCTCCACCGCCAGGGCAGCGCGCCGACCGGCGGTCGCAGGTCGCGCACGTCGGACCGCGCCGCATCGTTCACGCCCAGGCCCCCGTAGATCACCATCCTGCGATCTCCAAGGAGCACGGCGCTGTGGCGCGAGCGCGCCGGAGGCGGTGCGCTGGCGTCGATCGGATCCCAGCCCATGGCATCGACGGATGGGTCGATACGCAGTCCCCAGGTATCGTTCAGCACCTGACCCCCGACCTTCCGCCCTCCGAACACCACGGTGGTGTCAAGCAGCCCGCGCATCCCGAGCGTGACCGCGCTGTGTCCTTCGCGCGCCTCGGGACGGAAGGCAGGGATTTGCGCGTCGAGCCAGCGGCCGGTCGAGGTCATTCCCATCCGCTGGATCTCATCGCGGACCGCTGAAGTCGGATTGGCGGGATCCGCTGTGCCGCCGACCACCGCCATGTGGTAGTAACGGGCCCCGCCGTGCACCAGCACATTGCCGTCCGCCAGCGTGGTACTGGCGTGGTAGTAGCGTTCCGTCTTCATGTTGCTTCGCACGACCCATTGGGCGTCGGGAGGAGTCGCATTGCGCCGAAAGACGAGTGTGCGCCAATCGGCCGCACGACCGGGGCCAAGCCCACCGGTGACGAGCAGATCTCCGTTGGCCAAGGTCGAGTGACCGACGCTGACGATGTCGTAGATACCGACGACATTGGTGTCGATCGGCAGCATCTGAAATTGCTCGTCGGGAAAGATGGAGCACGACCCGCCGTCCTGAGTGAACGCAGGGTTCCATCCGTAGAGCTTGGCGTTCCATGACTGGTACCAGCTCAGGATCTTGGTGTGGTGCGTGGCGTCTCCACGCATGATCGCCGTGTGGATCGGCTGGTGCCCCCAGGGGCCGCTGACTGCCCAGCGTCCGGTCTGCTCCATGCCGAGTTGGGCGAGGGCCGTTGCAGGCTCGAATGCGGCCGAGGAAACGGCAAGCGCGAGCCAAAGTCCCGGAGCCGCTGCTCGGGATCGTGGGCGTGGGTGCAAGGTCCGCGTCAACGTCTCCCCTTGGCTGCCGGAAGGCAAGGAGGCACGGATTCAATTCGACCAACGTGCGTCAATGGGAGTCCGAGCGGCTTCGGAAGTCAACTCCTTTCGCGCCTCAGGGCGTTCTGAAGCGCTGGAGTAACCGCGACTGGCTCTGGGTTCACGAGACCGGACGGTTTCTTAGCGCTGTCTGGCGAGGTGGAGTACATTCCCGCGCGCACATGGTCGACTGGCTCATGAACATGCACTGGATCCCGCTCATGATCCTGATCGTGGGCGCGTTCGCGGTGTTCGGTTTCCTCGGCTTCGGCCTCACCCGGCGCTACGTGATGCCGGGGCTCG
>DASTBI010000261.1 GCA_035712145.1 Candidatus Eisenbacteria bacterium
CCGAAACTCCAGGAGTCGATCTGCTCGAATGCTTCGTACGTACCGGTGGGATTTCCGCTTGGGTCCGTGCCCTGACTCTCGCCATAGCTGAGATGAAGTCCGCCGAGGCCGAAGGGCTTCCCCGAGAACGCCAGGCCCACCCCGCCTCCACCCAGCTTGACCACGTTGGTCGTGAAGTGGACGTCGGCCGCCAGGCCTGGAACGAGCTGCGTCTTGCCGTACTCGTAGCTGAGACCGCGCTGGTATCCGAGCAGGGCGGGATTGCTCCAGTGATTCGTGACTTCGTCCCAGAACACGGCGTTGGACGCTCCGCCCATCCCGGAGGCGCGGGGCGAGGGATCGAGGTCCATCGAGCGCCCGGTGCCCTGCGCGCTTGCAGAGCCGCACCAGGCTCCCATGACGAGCAACACACTACAGAGCGGGCCAGCAGGCCGGGGAGTCATGGCGGGTCCTTTCTGTCACAAGCCTCGTCGCCGCGGATGAGCCGCTGTGACCGACGCTTCACGAAGGACGGTAGTCCACTGCCCAGTCGAGGCCCAGCCGACGGAGGCCCGCCTGGAAGCGTGGCTCGCCGCGTAGCGGATCGTTGCCCGGCCACAGCGCATACATCAGGAACACATCGCGTTCCTCGACCGAGCGCTCGTATTCGTCCAATGCTCGCTCGATCTCGCCGAGCGCGGCCAGCCCCCACGCCATGATGTAGCCCGGGACGTAGCGGAACTTCTTGCGCTCCTCGAGCTCGTCGAGGTGCTGCCGCGCCTTGTCCTTCCGTCCCGAGATGGCTTCGGTCCATGCCAGGATGCCGAGGATCAGGCTGCCCCGGTGGGGCTCTCCGTCGCGCGCATCCTCGAGCACCGCGAGCGCCTCTTCGTGGCGCCCCTGGCCGGCGAGCACGATGCCCAGCTGCCACAGCGCGAGCCCGTGCGTCGGATTCAGCTCGAGCGCGTGGCGCAGCGACGTCTCCGACTCGGCGAATCGTCTTCCCGCACTGAGGGCCCAGCCCGCGATGGTCCAGGCCATCGGCGACAGCGGATCGGCCGGCACCGCGTTCTGCGCCATCGCGTGCGCCTCGTCGAAACGACCCATCCCGCTCAGCGTCAGGCTCAGCCACGTCCATCCGAACATGAAATTCGGATCCAGCTCGGTGGCCCGACGGCCCGCGGCCACCGCCTTGGCGAAGTTCCATTGCGCCATGCACACCGCGCATTCGACGGCGCGCAGCTCCGCCGTCTCCTCGCCCAGCGCCTGCGCGTGCTCGAGCTCGGTCTCAGCGCGAATCAGGCCCACACGAGGTCTCTGCACGCCGGTTCCGAGGAGGACGCAGGCCTCGGCGATCCCGAGCCGGGCCAGCGCGTAGTGCGGGTCGCGACTCGCGGCTTCCTCGAAGAGCCGCAGCGCCGCCTCGAAGTTGCGCTCGCGGTAGCGAACGTGCCGGCCCTTGAGATAGAGGTGGTAGGCCTCGAGGTCGTCGGTGTGCTTGCGCGCCGAAACCGTCGTGAACCGGGTGCCGAGCTGTCCCGCCAGGGCGGCGACCACCGAGCGGGCGATCTCGTCCTGGATCGCGAACACGTCCTCCATCTGGCGGTCGTAGCGCTCCGACCACACGCGGTAGCCATCGTCCACGTTGATGAGCTGAGCGGTGACTCGCAGCTTCTCGCCCGCGGTGCGCACGCTGCCCTCGACCAGCTTGTTGACGCCGAGCGTCCGCCCGATGCGGCGCACGTCCTGGTTCGCCCCTTTGAACTCGTAGGTCGAGGTTCGCGCGACGACATGCAGGCCCGGGATCACCGAGAGCGCCGTGATGATCTCCTCGGTCATCCCTTCACAGAAGTATTCCTGGTCCTTGCCCTGGCTCATGTCGACGAACGGCAGCACCGCGATCGCCGGCGGTTCACCCGCCGCGGACGCCTCGAGCGCGGCCTGGAGCGCCTGCGCCAGCTCGCTCGCCGATGCATAGCGCTGGTCGCAATGCTTCATCAGGCACTTCTTCACGATCGTGTCGAGCCGCGGCTCCTGGAGCGCTGGAGGCTCGTGCTGCAGCACCGCGCTCAGGGCGTCGACCGCGGTCTGACCCGTGAACGCGCGCTGCCCGCTCAGCATCTCGTACAGCATCGCTCCGAAGGCGAAGAGATCCGAGCGCGCGTCCGCCGCCTGACCTCGGACCTGCTCGGGGGACATGTAGCCCGGAGTGCCCATGACCTCGCCCAGAACGGTGGCGGTGACGGCGATCGAGACGGTGTCGTCGCCTTCGCCCGCGCGGGGCTCGAAACGGGCGAGGCCGAAATCCAGGATCTTCACCACGCCGTCGTCGGTGACGAACACGTTCTCCGGCTTGAGGTCGCGGTGGACGAGCGCGCGCGCGTGCGCCGCGGCCAGTCCCTTCACGATCTGGACCGCCGCCTCCAGCGCCTCGCGCCGCGCCAGCGGCCCCTTCGCCAGCCGCTCGCGGAGCGTCGCGCCCCGCAGCAGCTCGGTGACCACGTAGGAGACGCCGTCTTCCCGGCCCACGTCGTACAGCGCCAGGATGTTGGGATGGGAGAGCGCAGCCACCGCGCGCGCCTCGCGCTCGAAACGCGCCAGCGCGGAGGCGTCGGTCGCCAGGCGGTCGGTGACGACCTTCACGGCGACTTCGCGGCCGAGCCGCGTATCGACGGCGCGCCACACCTCGCCCATGCCGCCCGCGCCGATCTTGTCGACGAGGCGGTAATGGAGGAGAGACTGGCCGGCCAGGACAGGCAAGGGAGCGGCTCCTGGTTGCTCGACTCGGGGGGGGGTCGGTCACTTCCAGGCGGAATGTAATTCCTTGCTCTCCCCAGGGAGAGGAAAAAGTTGCCACGGCACTCGCCCCTTTCGCGTTCGCTGGTAATCTTCGTTCCATGCGGATCGCCACCTGGAACGTCAACTCGCTGAAGGCGCGGATCGAGAAAGTCACGTGGTGGCTGGACCGCGCCCGCCCCGACGTGCTGCTGATGCAGGAGACCAAGCTGGCCGACGAGGACGCGCCGGTGGCGACGTTCCGGGACCTCGGCTACGAGCTGATCCATCACGGCCAGAAGACCTGGAACGGCGTCGCGATCGCGAGCCGGGCCGGCGTTGCGGACGTCGTCGCGAACTTCGGCGAGCCGATGCGGCTGGACCCGACCCCCGAGGTGGGCGATGACCAGCCTCTCGCCGAAGCGCGAATGGTCTCCGCGATCTGCGCCGGCGTGCGCGTCGTGTCGCTCTATGCGCCCAACGGCCGCGTCGTCGGCTCGCCGTTCTACGAGGCCAAGCTCGAATGGTACGAGCGGCTCGCGCGCTGGCTGGCCGAGACCACGAGCCCTTCCGAGCCGCTGGTCCTGGGCGGGGACTTCAACGTGGCGCCTGCGGATCTCGACGTGTGGGACGCCAAACGCGCGCACGGAGGCACGCACGTCTCCAGTCGCGAACGGGCGGCCTTCGCGCGGTTGCTCGAGTGGGGGCTGATCGATTCGTACCGCGTCCATCACCAGGAGCCCGGCCGCTACACCTGGTGGGACTATCGCGCCGGGGACTTCCACAAGAACTGCGGCATGCGCATCGATCACCTGCTGGCGACGCAGCCGGTCGCGGGCCGCGTGGTGTGGGCCGAGATCGATCGCGAGGCGCGCAAGGGAAAACCGATCCCCTCCGATCACGCGCCATTGGTGATCGACCTGGACGAGCCCGGCCACCCATTCGACGCCGGCTGGGCGAGCGCGGACGAGCGGATCGCGGCGCGGATCGCGAAGGCCGCCGCGGGGAAGCGCTAAGCCGCGCGACGCTCCGGCTCGGACGTCTTCGCCTTCGAGCCGGATGGCTCGCGCGACGCCATCGCCGGCCAGCGCAGCGCCAACACGCCGATGAACGCCGCGGCGAAGAGCTGCGCTCCGAGCCAGAAGTCGAAGCCAAAGGTGAAGCTGAAGGCCGACGCCAGGACGGCGAGGAAAGCGACCAGGACCGGAAGGTCGTGAGCCGAGAAGACCTCGGCCAGCGTCCGGCCGGTCACGGAGCCAATCGTTGGCGCATCCGCGGGGTCGTCATGAGCGCCCGGGACTTCGACCGCGCGATGCCAGGCCGCGAGCTTGGCGGCCAGATCGCGGGAGCTTGGACCGATCCCGCTCACCGTGCGCGGGCTCGCGTCACGCAGCGACAGCGACTCCTCGCCGTGGGGTCCCATCCAGCGCACGACCACCCGCGGCGCGGGGATCCAACCCGGCGCGATGTTTCCCACTTCGATGGCGCGCACCGCCTGACGCGGCAGCTTCAGAGCGATCTGCTCGCCTCGGTAATGGAGAGCATTGGGGTCGATCGTGAGGAGGCCCAGATCCCAGTCGAGGAAGCCTTCGTAGATGCGCGGACGATCGCCGGGGGAGAGCGCGACGAAGATCTCCTGCGCGGGTCCCGTCGTCGTGGAGCCCGGTGGCTCCGCGAGCCGGCGGCGCAGCGGCGCCTCGAGGTCGGCCACGATCCTGGCCGCGAAGCGATCGTGAATCAGGAGCATCGCGCCAAATGCCAGCACCGTCCCCGCCAGGATCACGAGCGCCGGCGGCACGGTCTCGCCGAACGCCATCGCCACCGCCAGCGTCACCGCCGGAGCCGCGACGCCCGCGGCCAGGGAGCCGAGCCCGAGCCGGCCCTGGATCGCGGTCTTCCATGCGGTCGAGTACACGCGCTCCTCCTCGCCCGGGCGCTCCCGATGGCCGTAGCGCTCGCCGTCCGGAAGCCCGTTCGCCAGCAGATCGGCGACTCGCTGCGAGGCGAGTCCGGCGCGGCGCCCGATCGCCAGGCCGCGTGACTCGGTGGTCGGATGCGTGACCAGCCACGCCCAGCTCCGGCTCCAGGTGAGCGGCGTGTCGTTGAGACGAGACAGATGCCCCAGGCAGGCCACCGCCGCTTCCGGGTCGCTCGTGAGCGCCGCGGCGCCTGCATCGGCCGCGAACTCGAAGCGCCGCGAGAGGAACAGGAAGATCGGCCAGCTGCACGCGATCCCGACCGGGAGGCCGAACGGGATGCTGTAGGCCGTCGCCACCATCGAGAACGTCACCACGACGACGACGGACGCCAGCAGCGCCTTGAGAGGATGATGGTGCTCGAGGTGGGTGATCTCGTGCGCCAGCACCGCGTCGACCTCGCGCCGCGACATGCGGTCGAGCAGCTCGTCCCCCACCATGACCACGCCGCCGTTGACCGCGAAGGCGTTCGCCAGGCGCTGGCGGCGCATCGGCACGATGTAGAGCTCGCGCAGCTTGACGCCCGCGCGGTTCGCCAGGTCGAAGAGCCGGTCGCGCAGCGCGCCGCTCGAAAGCGACTGCGGCTTGGTGCCGGTCGGCCCGCGAGCGGGCCATAGCACGAGGAATGCGAGGGCGCCCAGCAGCGAGAACACGCCCACGCGAAAGTTGCCTCCGATCATGGTCGTCGCCGCGGTGACGAGCAGGAGGAGCGGCGTCACGAGCCGCAGAGAGCCCAGGAGCCCACCCGCTTCCTGGGGCAGCGGGTCATGGCCGCGAAGGCGGCGCGCGATCCGCCGCATGAACCCCATGAGGGTCAGCGCGACTGGGAGGAAGCCCAGCAGCCACACCAGCCCCGTCATCCGCGCCCAGCTCTCGCCGGGAAAGGCGAACTCGACGAGGCCGGCGATGTGCGTGGCTTCCACCGCGATCATCCACAGGACCCAGCCCGCCATCGTGATGATCTGAAGCGCCTGCGAGCGCTTGAACCACTCGTTCGGGCTCTGGTCGCGATCGCGCGAGCGCTGGAGCACGACCAGTCCGGCGAGGATCGGCAGCAGCAGCGCGACGATCAGCCAGCCGGCGGCCTTTGCGACGTCGCCGGGCCTCCAGCCGACCTGGAGGAGCAGCGCCACTCTTCGCGTGGTCGGAACCGAGGCCGAGAGCGTGCCTCTCTGGAGCGAGAAAGAGCGTGCGCCGCGCAGGTGGACGAAGGCGGCTTCGGGATGCTGGATCATCAGGCTGAGGCTCGGCTCACCACGGGACTGGAGCAGCACCATCAGCGGCTTGAGCGGGATGGACTGTCGAAGGATGAGCTGTTCGCGGGCCGGCGCGGGGAGTTCCGTGCTCCATTGGACCCAGTCGGTGGCGTAGTCGGTGATCTCGGGTGGACGGCCGGAGATTTGTTCCAGCGCCGCGGTGATGGCCGGATCGGCGGACTTGGCCATGAGGCGGAGCTTGGCGGGTTGGGAGGGGGTCACCTCGAGGGTGGCCCAGGCGATGAGCTCGCGATCAGGGCGCTCTTGCGACCTGGCCTGGAACGACCCGACGCCGAGCGCGATGAAGCTCAGCAACACCGTCCTGGACAGGAGTCGCATCCTCGGGTCATCGGCCCGCGGAGACGCGACCTGCACAGGTCTGTGCCGAGGCCCGATCATTGCTGATGGCGGGTCTCATGAGGACTCGCCGCGGCCGCCAGAAGTCCCCCCTTCGCATCGGCATCTCCGGCTGGAACTACCCGTCCTGGCGCGGCGTCTTCTACCCCAAGGGGCTCGCCCAGCGCCGCGAGCTGGAGTACGCGAGCCGGCAGCTCAACTCGGTCGAGATCAACGGCACTTTCTACAGTCTCCAGCGCCCTGAGTACTTCCAGCGCTGGTACGACGCCACCCCGCCGGGCTTCCTCTTCGCGATCAAAGGATCACGTTTCATCACGCACATGAAGAAGCTGCGTGAGATCGAGACGCCGCTGGCCAACTTCTTCGCCTCCGGGCCACTGGTCCTGAACGACAAGCTCGGTCCGATACTCTGGCAGTTCGGTCCGCGGTGGCCCCTGGACCTGGAGCGCCTCGAAGCCTTCCTCGATCTCCTGCCGCGCACCACGCGCGAGGCCGCGCGCCTCGCCCGGCGTCACGACGAACGCCTCCCGGGCCGCGCCTTCACTCATGCCGCGCAGGACCTGCCGCTCCGCTATGCCATCGAGCCGCGCCATCCCAGCTGGTTCTCACCGCGTCTGCTGGGCTTGCTCCGCCGTCACGATGTCGCCCTGGTGTTCGCCGACACCGCCGATACGTTCCCGTACGCCGAGGACATCACGGCGGACTTCATCTACATCCGCCTCCACGGAAGAGGACAGATCTACGTCGGCGGTTACAGCAAGGGCCAGCTGGCCATCTGGTCGGAGCGCATCCGGGCATGGTCGGAAGGAGGAGAGCCCGACGATCCGGTCAAGATCGAGGAACGGACGTCTCGAGCGAGCCCGCGTGACGTCTACGTCTACTTCGACAACGACGCCAAGGTCCACGCGCCTTTCGACGCGCTGACGCTCGCGAACATGCTCGATATCGGACGAGGTGAAGCCTCGGCCGGCTATCTGCGCGCGACTTCGGCGGCCCAGTCCCGCAGGCCACCGCGCACACTGCTCACGTTGGTGAAGCCCTGAGCCTTCAGCGCCTGGACGGCCGCCAGCGATCGCCGGCCTGTCGCGCACACGGTCACGATCGGGGCGTGCTTGTCGGCCGGCAGCCCTTGCACCGGTCCCGCCTCGAGCGACTGGACCGGGATGTTGACCGAGTCCTCGACGTGGCCTTCGATGAACTCAGCCGGCGTGCGCACGTCGACCAGGGCGGCGCCGGCGCGAATCATCTGGATGGCCTCGGCCGGTGTGACCTCGTCCACGCTCGGCTCGGGTGTGGCCGCCGGCTGCGCCGCGGCCGCCGGGAACAGTTCAGGCAAGTGCTTCCGAAGCGACGAGATGTACTTGAACACGCTGTCGGGGAACATCACGACGCATAGAGCACCGGGCTCGTCGGGCACCATCTCGAAGGCGCCGGAGAGCGCCATGCCGCTGCTCGGACCCGCGATCAGGCTCTCTTCCTGATTGAGGCGCTTGCACATCTGGTACGCCTCGTCGTTGCCGATCTCGAGCACGCCGTCGTACTCCTGGGGCAGGAAGAAGTCGGTGAGCTTGAGCGCTCGACGGCTCCGAACGCCAGGGATGTCGTGGCCTTCGCTGGGATGAACACCGAGCACCTTGACCGCGGGGTTCTGTGACTTCAGGAATCGGCCGGTGCCGGTGATCGTGCCGCACGTTCCAAGGCCGGCCACGAAGTGCGTGATCTTTCCTTCGGTCTGCCGCCAGATCTCGGGGCCCGTGGTTCGGAAGTGGGCTTCGGGGTTCGCGGGGTTCTTGTACTGGTTGAGCTGGTGCCATCCAGGCTGCTGGGCCAGCTCGTTGGCTTTCTCCATCGCGCCTTCGGGCGCGCCGGGCATCGGACAGAGATCGTCGGACAGCTCCACCAGCTTCGCGCCGAAGGCGCGCAACGCGGCGCGCTTCTCTTCGGGAATGGCCATCGAGAGCGTCGCGGTGAAGTCGAGCTCCCGCGCGTTGGCGAGCATCGCCAGCGCCATGCCCGTGTTGCCGGAAGTCGGCTCCACCAGGTGCTCGAGCTTCACGCCGCGCGCCTCGGCGTCGTGCAGGAGCTGTGCGGCGATCCTGTCCTTCACCGCGCCGAAGGGGTTGTACCACTCGAGCTTCGCGTAGACGGTGGTATGCCGGTAGGGACTGAGTCGGCGAATCTTCACCAGCGGCGTGGGATTCTCCACGCTGGAGAGCAGCTCGACGATGGAGTCGTAGACGCGCTTGGAGTGGTCAGACATGGGGCCAGTCTAGCAGGCCCGTTCCCACCGTTCGGGACCGGTCTTCCAGGCCGTAAACCACGCGGGGAGGTCCGCCGCTCTACCTAACGTGGCCGTGGGGCGTCACGGAATCTTCAAGAACTGTCCCCGAGGACAGTTCGAGTCGCCTATCCGAGCTGCCAACTGTCCCCGAGGACAGTTCACACCCCTGCTCCAATTTCGATACGCCTGCACCCTATACTCGGTGACGCGATGAGCTTCCCCCCCGAGGATCCACTGGCCAGGCGTCCGTCCTGGTTCCGATATCTGGCGGCAGCGAGCCTGGTGGCGCTGGCGCTGGTGATCCGCTGGCCCCTCGAGCCCTTCCTCCAGAGTGTCGCCCCGTACGCCTTCTTCTACCTGCCGATCCTGATCTGCGCCTGGTACTGGGGCGTGGGCCCGGCCGTGTTCGCCTCGGTGCTGTCGGGAGCGGTGACGCTCGCCTATCTGTGGTCGCGGAACGAACCCCTGGCGCTGCCTTCGCTGTTGCCCTTCGCGGTGGCCTGCACCGGCATGGTGTTCCTGGCGCGTGCCGCCCGCGGGCAACGCAACGAGCAGGAGCGCGTGAACGGCTACCTGGCGGCGATCATTCACTCCTCGAACGACGCGATCGTGGCCAAGGATCTGAACGGCTTCATCCGCTCGTGCAATCCAGCCTGCGAGAAGATGTTCGGATATACGCAGTCGGAGCTGCTCGGCAAATCGGTGACGATGTTGATTCCTCCCGAGCTCCACTACCAGGAGGAGGAAATCCTGGCGCGCATGCGAAAAGGGGAGACGATCGAGCATTTCGACACGGTGCGCGTCACCAAGGATGGACGGCGGATCGACGTCTCACTGACCATCTCGCCGGTGCGGGCTCCAAACGGCCAGATCATCGGCATCTCCAAGACTGCCCGCGACGTCACCGAGGTGCGGCGCGCGGAACGGGCGCTGGCCGCGCAGCAGGAGTGGTTCCGCGTCACGCTCGCCAGCATCGGCGACGCCGTGATCGCGACCAATCCTGACGGTCGGATCACGTTCCTCAACGGCCCGGCCGAGCGCCTGACCGGCTGGAGCAAGGCGCTCGCCCAGGGAAAGCCTCTGTCCGAAGTCTTCCACATCATCAACGAGCAGACGCGCAAGCCGGTGCCGGATCCCGTGGCATTGGTGATGCGCCGCGGCACTGTCGTGGGAATGGCCAATCACACGGTGCTCGTCAGCAGGGATGGCGCGGAGTATCCGATCGCCGACAGCGCCGCCCCGATCCGCGACGAGTCCGGCGCCATCCTGGGCGTGGTGCTGGTGTTCAGCGACATGACCGAAGAGCGGCGTGCCGAGGAAGCGCTGGCCGACGAGCGAGAGCGCTTCGAGCGGACACTCGAGAGCATCGGGGACGGCGTCATCGCCACGGACGTGCACTGCCACATCCAGTTCATGAACCCCGTGGCCGAGCACCTGACCGGCTGGTCGGTGAAGGACGCCGTCGGACGGGACTGTGAAGAGGTATTCCATGTCCTCAACGAGCGGACGCGGCAACCGGTGGAGAACCCGGTCAAGCAGGTGCTCGACAACGGCGTCATCGTGGGTCTCGCCAACCACACCGTGCTCATCTCGCGTGGAGGCAAGGAATGGCCGATCGACGATAGCGCGGCGCCCATCCGGAATCGTGAGGGCCGCATCGTCGGCGCGGTGCTGGTGTTCCGCGACGTCACCGAACGGCGCCGGGCCGACCAGGAGCGGCATCAGACGGCCACCGAGCGCGAGCGCCTTCTCGAGTCCGAGCGGCTCGCCCGCGCCGAGGCGGAGCGCGCGACTCGCGTGAAGGACGACTTCATGGCGATGGTCTCGCACGAGCTGCGCACGCCGCTCAACGCCATCGTCGGCTGGACCCAGCTGCTGCTCGCGGCGCCGTCCGATCCGGCCGCGACCCAGCGCGGGCTCGAAGTGATCGGACGCAACGCGCGGGTCCAGGCACAGCTCATCTCCGACCTGCTCGACGTGAGCCGGATCGTCTCCGGCAAGCTCCTTCTCGAGGTTCAGAGCGTCGACCTGGTGGATGTCATCGAGGCCGCGATGGAGACGGTCGCGCAGATGGCCAAGGAGAAAGGGGTCGAGCTGCACGCCGAGCTCGACCGTGCCCCTGGGGCCGGGCTGAGCGTCGGCGACCCGGCGCGCCTGCAGCAGGTGGTGTGGAACCTGCTGTCGAACGCGATCAAGTTCACGCCAGGTGGCGGCCGCATCGACGTCGAGATGAAGCACGTGGAGCAGAGCGTCGAGATCAAGATCAGGGACACCGGCGTCGGCATCAAGCCCGAGCTGCGCGGCCGCATATTCGATCGCTTCTATCAGCAGGATGGGCCTACCACGCGGCGCCATGGGGGGCTGGGTCTCGGCCTGTCGATCGTGCGCCACCTGGTCGAGCTTCATGGCGGCACGGTGAGCGCCTGGAGCGAGGGCGAGGGCCAGGGCGCGACCTTCTCCATCGTGCTCCCGCACTCGGCCCCCGGCATCAGGAGTGACACGTCGCAGGATTCATCTGGAACGCTGCCGCTGGAAGAGCAGCGGCTCAAGAACGTCCAGGTGCTGATCGTCGAAGACGAACCGGACACGCGGGACCTGCTGCGCCGGATGCTCGAAACACACGGCGCGCTCGTCACCACCGCGGGTCATGCGAGCGAAGCTCTCGAGGCCGTGAACCAAAAGCCGCCCGACATCCTCCTGAGCGACATCGGGCTTCCCGGCACCGACGGCTACGAGCTGATCCGGCGGGTGCGGAAGAGCGAGAGCGATACGGTTCGAGCCACTCCCGCCATCGCGCTCACCGCGTTCGCGCGATCGGAAGAGCGCACCCGTGCGCTGCAGGCGGGGTATCACGTGCACATCGCGAAGCCCGTGGAGCCCGCGGAGCTGATTGCGACCGTCGCCAGCCTGGTCGGGCTGCGGCGCGGGAGCCGCGCGGGCGCCTAGCCGCGTATCCGTGCGGAGGCCTAGCCGCGGATCCCGCGCGGGCGCCTAGCCGCAGAGCCCGTGCGGAGGCTTAGCCGCGGATCCCGCGCGGAGGCTTAGCCGCGGATCTGGTGCGGAGGCCTAAGCTCGGATCCAGCCGCGAACGGCGTGCGGCTGATAGGGGTCTTCGAGCGTTTTCACTTCCTCATCGCTGAGCCCGAGGTCCAACGCGCGCACCGCGGCCTCGAGATGCTCCATCTTCGTGGCGCCGATGATCGGTGCGACGACACCCGGCCGGGAGAGCAGCCAGGCGAGCGCGGTCTCGGCGGGGGAGACTCCGCGCGCGGCCGCAAGCTTCCGATTCGCCTCGACGACCGCCGAGTCGCTGGGATGGTCGTAGAGCTGTCCCGCGAGCTTCGCGTCTCCGCTCGCCCGCGGCGTGCCGCCGTCCTTCGCGCGCGCCAGCAAGCCCCGCGCAAGCGGGGACCAGGGGATCACGCCCACGCCCTGCTCGATGCACAGCGGCAACATCTCGCGCTCTTCCTCTCGATACACCAGGTTGTAGTGGTTCTGCATCGAGACGAACCGCGCGATCCCCTTGGCGTCGGAGTAGGCGAGCGCCTTCATCAGCTTCCACGCCCAGGTCGAGCTGCATCCGATGTAGCGCACCTTGCCCTGACGGACCAACAGGTCGAGCGCCTCCAGCGTCTCCTCGAGCGGTGTGCCTGGATCGACGCGATGGAGCTGGTACAGATCGATGGTCTCCACGCCGAGACGCTTCAATGACGCTTCACACGCCTGCACCACGTGCTTGCGCCCAAGCCCGGAAGCATTGGGCGGATCCGGTGAGCCCTGGCCGCCGGGATTCCAGGACGCTGTAGGGGCCGACGTCGGATAGTAGACCTTGGTCGCGATCACGATCTCGTCGAGGCGTCCGTACTTTCGCAGCGCCCGGCCGGTGATCTCCTCGCTCACACCCAGCGAATACATGTCGGCCGTATCGAAGAAGTTGATGCCGAGCTCGATCGCGCGCTGGAAGAAGGGCTGGGCACGCTCCTCGTCGAGCACCCATGGGCGCCACGACGGCAACCCATAGCTCATGCAACCCAGGCACAGGCGCGAGACGGCAAGACCGGTACGGCCGAGAGTCGTGTACTGAATGGCGCGGCTCCGGGATGGAGGTGAGCGAGCCAGGATAGCGTAACCTGAGCCCGCCATGCCCTCTTCCTCCTGGTTCGGTCTCGGTGCAGGACTGACTGGATTCCTCGGCGTCGCGAGCGGCGCCTTCGGCGCACACGCGCTCGGCGGTCAACTCCCTCCGGCGCTGCTGCACATCTTCGAGACCGGCGCCCGCTACCAGCTCATCCACGCGCTCGCCCTGGGCTTGGTGGCGGTCGCTCACGACCGCATGCAGCGCCGTGCGCTGACGGTCGCCGGCTGGCTGTTCGTCGCGGGACAGATCCTGTTTCCGGGAAGTCTCTACGCGCTCGCGCTCACCGGCGTGCGGCAGTGGGGCGCGGTCACGCCGATCGGCGGGATCTGCTACATCGCGGGATGGCTGAGTCTCGCCCTGGCGTTCGCGCAGAGGAAGACGGGCTGAGCGAGTTGCTCGACACCGGCAACTGTCCCCGGGGACAGTTGTAAAGAAACTGCCAGCCAACTGTCCCCGAGGACAGTTGTATAAAAATTACCTGGTGCAGGCATGCGGTGCAGACTTGCGGTGCAGTCTGTGTGCTGACCAACTGTCCCCGAGGACAGTTGTACCCCCCTAACGGCTCTTCTTCTTTCCCGGCCTTCCTGAAGCGCCATTCCCAGAAGACTCCCTCACGAGCGTCTCGGCCTCCTTCCGGGTCATCGTCCGCAACACCTTGAAGACCCTTCCTTCGACCGCGTTGTAGGAGACGAAGAACGACTCGAGATCGGCCACCAGCTTCTCGTCCAGCTCGTTCATGGAGCCGGGCGGATGAGGGATCGTCGGCAGGACGGGCACTGCGAAGAGCCGGTCGTTGCGCTGGGCCTTCTTCTTACCTTTGGGCGTCTGCTGCGCCCGGAATCCACCGATGAGCCGAGCCTTGACCCGGCAGCCGGTGAACAGGGCGCCATCGCTCACGATCAGCACGTCCAGCGGATCCCCGTCCTCGGCGTGGGTCTGTGGGATGAAGCCGAAATCGTACGGGAAGGCCATGCCGGCGGGGAGGAGCTTGCGCATCTCGAAGAGGCCCGTCCTCTGGTCGTAGGCGTACTTCGTCCGGCTCCCCTTGGGGGTCTCGATGATGACGTTGAGGTCGCCTGTTTCGGCGTCGAACGCGGGCATGGCGGCGAGCACCTGCTTCATGCTTCGAGCGTAGTCCAGGCAGCGGTCAAGGCGTTCCAAAGCCTGGGGCCAGTGGCGGGCGGATGCCCGCAACATCGGGGTGCGTACCCAGGAGACTCGGCAGGACCCTCGCAAACAAGGTTATCCACACCTTCTAAATCACGCCCTTGCAAAGGCTCGGCCGAGTCGTAGACTAGTCGGCATCGTCCGACACGCCCGGACCTCCCCACAACTTCGGCTCCTCATACCCAAGTCTGGGAGTGCTCTGCCATGGCGACGGCCCCCACGGCCCCGACGACCCCTGCTGCTGATCCCACCACACTCGATGCTGCGACGTTACTGACCGTCCTGAAGGCGGTCCGGAAAGGCGACTTCACGGCGCGCCTTCCCGAAAACTGGACCGGCCTTCCTGGCAAGGTCGCGGACACCTTCAACGAAGTCGTCGAGATGAACGAGCGGCTGACTTCCGAGCTGGCCCGCGTTGCCGTCGTCGTCGGTCAGAACGGAAAGATCGACGAGCGCGCGACACTCGGCCCGGTGACCGGCGCCTGGTCCCAAGCCGTGGCCAACGTGAACAGCCTGGTCACCAATCTCGCCCAGCCCACGGCCGAGGCGGCGCGCGTGATCGGCGCCGTGGCCAAGGGCGATCTGTCGCAGACCATGGCGCTCGAGATCGACGATCGTCCGCTCGAAGGCGAGTTCATGCGCACTGCCCGGACGGTCAACCGCATGGTGGAGCAGCTCGGAGCCTTCGCCGCCGAGGTGACGCGCGTGGCGCGCGAGGTCGGCACCGAGGGCAAGCTCGGCGGGCAGGCGCGGGTCAAAGGCGTGGCCGGCATCTGGAAGGACCTCACCGAGAGCGTGAACTCGATGGCCGGCAACCTCACCGCGCAGGTCCGCAACATCGCCCAGGTGACGACCGCGGTGGCGAATGGCGACCTGTCCAAGAAGATCACGGTCGACGTGCGCGGCGAGGTGCTCGAGCTCAAGAGCACGATCAACACCATGGTGGATCAGCTCCGCAGCTTCGCCGCCGAGGTGACGCGCGTGGCGCGCGAAGTGGGCACCGAAGGCAAGCTCGGCGGCCAGGCGCGCGTCGAAGGCGTGTCCGGCACCTGGAAGGACCTCACCGACTCGGTGAACTCGATGGCCGGCAATCTGACCGCGCAGGTGAGGAATATTGCAGACGTGACCACGGCCGTGGCGAACGGCGACCTGTCGCGCAAGATCACGGTGGACGTGCGCGGCGAAATTCTAGAGCTCAAGAACACGATCAACACCATGGTCGATCAGCTCAGCTCCTTCGCCTCCGAGGTGACGCGCGTGGCGCGCGAGGTGGGCACCGAAGGCAAGCTCGGCGGCCAGGCCGACGTGCAGGACGTCGCCGGCACGTGGAAGGACCTCACCGACTCGGTGAACTCGATGGCCGGCAATTTGACCGCGCA